>QHPA01000342.1 GCA_003218935.1 Verrucomicrobiota bacterium | reverse complement strand
CGGGGAATACGTGCGTCACAGGACTCGTAGCCGCCGACGTCACAGACGCGGTCAGTGGACCAACTCGCACCCGGTGAAAACAATTTCCGTGTCGCGCCCGCCCTTGCATTTGCCGCGGAGGACAATCGCCTGCCCGGCCTGCAGCAAGGTGACCTCTTTGTTCTCGGCGGGTTTTCCGACCAGCGTCTGCCCGCGGCGTGTGGTGAAAACGGTCTTGTAATCGTTCGGGTAGTCAAAGACCGCAACGACCCGAACGAACCGGTCCGCGGATTCCAGGAGAACATCATATTTGCGGACGAACATCCTGGGCTCGAACCGTTCGATCACGCCTTTGACGCGGAAGGTTTTTTGGTCATAGCGCCGATCGGCGGCGGTCGGATCGTTTTTGAATTGTTGCACCAACTCGGCGGCATCCACAATATCGTCCGGCTTCAACGGCGGCAGCTCGACAAGTGGTCTTCCACGTTCTTCACCGGTGGTGCGCCGCGCGCTGAGGCCTCCTGACTTTTCGGCTTGCGGCTGCTTCCCGGTTTCGGGCTGTCCATTGTCCTCTTTCAATCTGGCAGCTTCAGCTTCCGCGCGCGCCAGGTCCCGCTTTAGCTTCTGGATTTCCTCCTCTTTCCGTTTTCGCGCCTCGGTCTGGAAACGCTTTCGAGTCGCCGTTGGCAGATCTTTCCAGCCAATCCAGTTCGTTCCACCGTCATGTTTGATAACGAGCCCGTCCGGCTCGAACCTGATGACCTCCGCGTTCTTGAAAACCTTACGCTCAGTCGTCGTGATGTCTTCAGCTCTGGCGAAGCTGGCGCCGGCGACCAGAAGAACAGAAAGAATGACCGGTCGCATAAAATGGTTGGCCGCTTGACGGTTGCTGAACTTTGACCACTGAGTTGAGCCTTGTTTGGCCATCAGCGTCAAGCACGGGCAACGCACGGACTCCATTTTAAGCTTCGGCGTGGGCGTCGTTGCCCACTAAGCTCCCGGCCAGATGCGTTTTCTGCCGATTGTGGCCCGGGAACTCCGCGTCGCCGCGCGGCGTCGAAGCACGTACACGCTTCGACTGCTCGCCGCGGCGGCCGCCTTTTCGGTCATTCTTTGGCTTTGTCTGTTACCAACTCCGGGGCAACCGCCGGTCGCCCTGGGCAAATCGCTGTTCACCGCGCTGTCCATCATGGCGTTCGCTTACTGCCTGCTGATCGGGCCGTTTATCACGGCGGATTGCATCAGCTCGGAGAAACGCGAAGGCACGCTGGGCCTTCTGTTCCTGACCGATTTGAGGAGCTTCGACGTCGTGCTCGGCAAGTGGGCCGCCACGTCGCTGGCCGGCTTCTACGGACTGGTGGCGGTGTTGCCTTCCCTGGGCATTCCGGTGTTGCTGGGCGGCGTCACGCCAGGCGAATATGCGCGGATCGCTTTGGCGGTCGTGAACGCCATTCTGTTCTCGCTCACCGCGGGAATGTTCGTGTCGGCCGTGAGCCGCGACCAGACCAAGGCCATTCTCGGCTCGCTGATTCTCGTGTTGGCGTTGAGTGGATTGCTCCCGGGTCTGCTGGTTCTTGCGTTCAATGTTTTCGTTGGCAAGCCACTTTGGGGAATTCGCCCGGATTCGCCTGTATTTGGCATTTTCAGTCCGCTCAGGACCGCTGAATTTGCAAACGACGCGGTGTTCAGAGTCAACCAGCAACTATTCTGGACGTCGCTTGGCCTTGTTCACGCGCTCGGTTGGGCGTTCCTGATCGGATCGGTTCTGGTGGTGCGTCTCGTCTGGCGGCAGGAGCCGGTGGAACACCGCAAATCGAGGTTTTGGCTGCGGCGATTGGGCCGAACGCGGCGTTGGCAGCGACGCCTGCGGAACCGGCTCGCGACCAATCCGATCTACGCGCTTGCCAGCCGGCATCGCTGGCCGCACTGGGTATTCTGGGCGCTGGTCGGCATTGTCACCATCAACATCTATTGGCTGACGATTGGCGCGCGACGCAACCCTGGCATTTACCAGTTTCATCTGTATTTCAGCAGTGCGATGTATTTCATCAACCGCGTCTGGATCGCCGCGATGGCGTGCGGTTTCTTCCTCGAAGCCCGCCACAACGGCGCGCTGGAATTGATCCTCACGACGCCGATTGATGTGCGGACCCTCCGGCGCGGACGCCGGCGCGCGCTGATTCGACTGTTCTTCTGGCCGGTCCTGGCGATTGCGGTCTTGCACTGGTTATATCTTTATTACTCCTGGCAACCGTACGTGAAACAGCCAAATAGCCAGCTCGTCTTTCGCTGGCACGCCACGCTGGCGGGCGGAAGTCTGGCCGGCTTCCTGACGGATGTGCTGGCCTTGAGCGCGGTGGGCGGCTGGCTCAGCCTCTCCTCGAGAAGAACCCCGTTCGTCATTCTGGAAACGTTTGTCCTCGTGACCCTGGGGCCCTGGGTAGCGCTGCATTTGTTGGGCGGGTCGCGTCTGTTGCAAACCAGGTTTCCCAATTCAATTTACATCGTTCAGCCGTCGGCGTGGGTTGCAAAGAACCTGCTGTTTTTTGGATGGGCCACCTGGAAATCGCGCAGACACTTTCGCGCGGCGGCGGCGCAGACCTACCGGTTGAAGTGCGCGAACGTCGAACCCGCTCCCGGCGCGCAGCGACAAATTTTATGACAAGTGGCGCTTGGCCTGGCTCCGGTTCGTAGCGCAATCATCCTGCCTGACAGTTGGGAGGCTGTTCAGAAATTGAGCGGGCATCCGCGGCAGGGATGCAGCGGAACCTGCACGCTGGAAGCGTGCGCTACGTGAGGTGATGTGCTCGCCGAGGAAATGACTTGCGCCGCGGCCGGGTTTGGGTATTAGTATCGTGATCCACGAACCATGAAAGCCACTTCTATACTTCCACCCAGACGCCACGCGGCATTTACCCTCATCGAGTTGCTGGTCGTTATCGCCATCATCGCCATCCTGGCCGCTTTGCTCCTGCCCGCCATCGCGCGGTCCAAGCAGAAGGCCATGGCCATCAAGTGCGTTTCCAATCAAAAGCAGATCGGCATGGCGTTCTTCATGTACACGGACGATAACCTCGAGAATTACCCGGCGACTCGCGATTGGGCCTCCACGGGTGGCAAGGACGGCACGTACGATGTGTTCACCGCCGCCACCAACCGGCCATTGAACTTTTATATCGGCCGGGCGTACGAGACCTTCCGATGCCCCTCGGACAGAGGCGATTTCTGGTCGCTGGCCAACCGCGGGGTCAACTGCACCAACTGCTATATTCAATACGGCAACAGTTATTTGACTGAGTTTTATTTCGATTATTACAAGGTGAAGAAAGTGTGCGGCGATGCCCGGGACAAATCAAACGTCTCGATTAAACAGTCGGAGGTCTCCTTGCGGCCTTCCACGAAAATCATTCAGGGCGACTGGATCTGGCACGCCAACCGGGATGTCAACAACCCGCGCCATATCTGGCACAATTACAAGGGCAAGAACAGGATGGTCATGCTTTTCGGAGACACCCATGCCGAGTTTTACAAATTTCTAACGACCAAGGAGATGGATAAGCTTGCCGGAGACAAGCCGGATCGAGATTGGAAATGGTGGTGAGAATCGCGAGGTTCCGTCGCGAATTCAAGTCAACAAAAGGGAGGGGGTCTCCAAAGTGTCGGTCGGCGAATTCGCGGACCGCGGGTCTGTGACCCGCAGCGGCTTCTCCAGGACGGGCGCGTTGGAATCGGCTGGCGAGGCTTCTCGTCCAATGGTGCTGCGGCTCACAGAGCCGCGCTCCTGACCATACTTCTCCTCCACCTCGTTTACTCTGCCACCACTTTGACCGCTCGACTCTGCTGCGCGCGTTTGCGCTGGGTTTCGTCGAGGATTTTCTTGCGCAGGCGCAGGTTCTTCGGCGTGGCTTCGACGTATTCGTCCGAACCGATGTATTCCAGCGCGCGTTCCAGACTGAGCTTGAGCGGCGGATTGAGTTGAATGCCTTTGCCGTCCCCTTGCGAACGCATGTTGGTGAGCTTTTTCGCCTTGCACGGGTTGACCGGAATGTCGTTGTCACGAGCGTTTTCGCCGACGATCATGCCTCGGTAGATTTTGTCCCCCGGCTCGACCATGAGGCGTCCGCGCTCCTGGATCATGTTCAAGGCATACGCCATGGCTTCGCCGTCTTCCATGCTGACCAGGGAACCGTTCTTGCGCGCCGCAATCTCGCCGCGGTCGGGGCCATACTCATGGAAGAGATGGCTCATCACGCCGAGGCCGCGCGTGGTGTTCATGAGGTCGGTCTCGAAGCCAATCAGGCCGCGCATCGGAATGAGCGCCTCGATGGTCACCTGGTCGCCATGGTGGTCCATCTGCGTGATCTCAGCCTTGCGGGAGGCGAGGTTTTCCATGATCGGCCCCATGTGTTCCTGGGGAATCTCGAGGAAAAGCTTTTCAATGGGTTCGAGCAGGTTGCCGGCCGCGTCTTTCTTCCACAGAACCTCCGGGCGCGAGACGAGCACTTCATAGCCCTCGCGGCGCATCTGCTCGACCAGGATGGCGATCTGCATTTCACCACGACCGCTGACGGCGAAAATCTTCGGGTCATTGGTCTGCTCGATCCGCAAGGCGACGTTCGTCCGGGTTTCCTTGACGAGCCGTTCCCAGAGGTGGCGTGCGGTGACCAGTTTGCCGTCGTTGCCTCCGAGGGGACCGTCGTTGACGGCGAATTCCATCTGGATCGTTGGCGGGTCGATTGGCTTGTGCGGCAGGGCGGGGCGTTCGGGATTATCGACGATGCTCTCCCCGATGAAGACTTCCTCGAAACCGGTCACGCCCACGATGTCGCCGGCGTGCGCTTCCTGCACCTCGATGCGCTTGAGCCCCTCGAAGTGGTAAATCATGGTGATCTTGCCGCTGACCTTCGTGCCGTTGCCGTGAATGCAGACGGCGGGTTGTCCCATCGTGATCTTGCCCGAGTAAATTTTTCCGAACGCGATACGGCCGAGGTAATCCGAGTAATCCAGGTTCGCGACCAGGAGTTGAAAGCCTTCGCTGGCAAACGCGCGTGGTGGCGGGACATGTTTGACGATGGTCCCGAAGAGCGGCTCCATCGAGTCGGTGTTGTCTTTGAGGTCGAGTTTGGCGTAGCCTTCCTTGGCGCTGGTATAAACGAACGGGAAATCGAGCTGCTCGTCCGTGGCATGGAGGGAAACGAACAGGTCGAAAACCTGGTCGAGCACCTTCTTCGGGTTGGCGTTCTCGCGGTCGATCTTGTTGATGACAACGATGGGCTTGGCCCCGGCTTCCAGCGCTTTGCGGAGAACGAAGCGGGTTTGCGCCTGGGGACCGTCGGAGGCGTCCACGACGAGCAGCACGCCGTCGATCATGCTCATCGCGCGCTCGACTTCACCGCCGAAATCAGCGTGGCCGGGCGTGTCCACGATGTTGATGTGATAATTCCTGTATTTGAACGCGGCGTTCTTGGCGCGAATGGTGATGCCCTTCTCGCGCTCCAGGTCCATCGAGTCCATGATGCGCTCCTCGGCAGCGATGGCCTGGTTGGCCCGGAACGTGCCGGACTGTTTGAGCAGGCAATCGACCAGCGTCGTCTTGCCGTGATCGACGTGTGCGATGATCGCAATGTTCCGGATATGCTGCATATCAAAAATAGTCGATTGCGCCACGTCTCAATTTAATCACGGGATTGAATTTGCGCACCTGCGGAGAGCCCATCGCGACGAACACGCCGACGGCAATCGAGCCGCAAAGTGTGGCTGGTTCAAAGAAAAGGTCAAGCCTCCGTCCGATGACCAAAAGGGGGGGCGCACCACCACCATATCGAGTCCGGTCTGCAGGATTTACACTCGCCCTGTACCTCCTCATCCGATGGGGAGAGGGTGGTCCCGACAGCAGCGGGAGTGAGGGGACTGCGTCACATCACCTTGGTCGTGGTCCCGAGATGCGCCCGGGTGCGGTGGAGTGTGGTGTGCAGCCCTGTCCGGCGAGCAGAATGGCCTCAACGATAAGCCTGTTTCTGGTAATTGTTGGCGGGGTTCCAGATGAGATAGGACTGCACCCCGTTGTCGGACAGCGCCTTGATTTGCGCCTTCACTGCCGCCACGTCGTACTGATGGTATTCCTTGAGCCAGGTAGCTGTGAACGCCTGAATCCAGGGCCGCAGCCGCGCCGGCGTCGCCAGATTCCGGTTGCGACGCTGCGCGTCCTTGATTCCGCGGTCGATGAGTTCGTAAGGCTGCTGGTCGGGCACACGCAGCCCGTAGGAGCGGTTTGCATAGTGGCTCGGATACATCATCGGGCAGATGTAATCGACCGCGTTGCTCACCGCCTCCCAATACTGGCCGATGTCCATGTCATCCGCGGTTGTGCAAACCAGGCCGAAGACATTCGCCGCGACGTAAACATTCAGCGGCCGCAAACGCCGCCGCGCTTCGAGAAGGAAACTCTGCACGGCCTGCGCTTTGCTCTGCGGGCCGTGGCGTCGGTAATTCAGGTTCGCGTTCCGCGCCACATCGGGAAAACGGATGTAGTCGAACTGGATTTCGTTGAAGCCGGCAACCGCGGCGGCGTGGGCGATGCCCAGATCGTATTCGCGAAAATCCGCGTCGTAGGGCGATGCCCACGCCAGGCCGTCGCTGCCCTGAAACGGCTCCTCCGTGCGGTTATTGATAATGGCCTTCTGCGGATGGACGCGGGCGAACAAAGGGTCCTTGAACGTCACGATTCGCGCGATGCAATAAATCTGCTTCGCTTTGAGTCGTTGCAGCAGCGGGCGCGGGTCGTCCATCAGCGCCTTGCGATTGGCTTCGGCGTTGAGCTTTGCGGCGGCCATGTTGCGGAACAGCAAATTGCCGCGATCGTCCTTCACGTCTATGACAAACGCGTTGATGTCAGTTTGACCCGCAAGCTCGATCAAGTCGTTGAGTTTGCCGGAACAAGCCGAGTAGAGATTGACGTAGATCGCTTTTACTTCGCGGCGCGGGTTGCCGGAACATTCGGGTTTGTCGATTGCAGCATAGTTGAGATTCGCGAACGCGCGCGGCCAACTGCGATGGCTGCTCCGCGACACATTGGTGGCCGGAGTTGGGGCGGCGTTTGGCGTATTCGTGGCCCCAGCCAGCCGGGCATTGGTTGTCGCCGTCCCGTTGGTTGGAAGGGGGGCTATTACGAGAGAAAGCAAGGCGGCAAGGGGGAGTTGACTGAGCTGGCGCCGGGTATTGTTAATCATGGGCATTGCCGCCGTCGTTTATTGCGCGTTTGACAGCGACTGGCAAGCCGTGTCTGGGCCGCGCAATTCTGCCTTGGGCAAATCGAAAGTTCCGTGCTTAATCGAGCCGTGTGGTCGCTCAGACTGGTCCATCCCTCGCCGGGAAGACGAAGGAACAAACGGCGTTTCGTCGTTCTGCTCGCCGTCCTGGTCGCTGGAACGTCGGTTTGGTGGCTCACTCGGCCAAAGGAGATCAAACGCCCGGCTGCGCGCATAACGACTCGCAGTCTGTCCGCATCCGCTCAACGCGCACCGCTGGCTTCCAGCGGGCTGGTGGGCGTCGCGCCAGCACCGAAACAACCCATCGAAACCAATAATTACCCTCGCCCGCCCGATGGCATATTTGAGGTGCAGCTCGCTCTTGCCCGTCTGGGCATTTCTCCCGGCTCGCTTGACGGTGTTTCTGGTCCGAAGACACGCCTGGCGCTGATGGCCTTTCAACAAAGGGAAGACCTCTCTGTCACAGGTGAACTCGACGCATCGACAAAAAGCCGGCTCCTGCTTGCGACGCCGCCGATCACGAATTACACGGTCACGGCGGAGGACCTGACGCGGTTGCAACCGGTCGGAAAAAACTGGCTCGAAAAGTCACGGCAGAACCGGCTGGACTACGAGACCATCCTCGAACTGGTTGCCGAAAAGGCGCAGTCGCACCCCAACCTCATTCAGCGCCTCAACCCGGCGATTGACTGGACCAACATGGTTGCCGGCACCTCGGTGATTATCCCGAGCGTGGAACGCCCGCCCGTTCGGGGAAAGGCGGCATTCGCCCGCATCCACCTCGAAAGCCGGACGCTGCAAGTGTTCGATGAGAATACAAATCTTCTGGCGCATTTCCCGTGCAGCATCGCGGCGTTCGCGGAGAAACGGCCGGCCGGAGAATTGCACGTGGCTGTGATGGCGCCCAACCCCAATTACACGTTCGATCCGGAGAACTTTCCGGAATCGGCGGAGGCGCGGGAATTGAACCGCAAGCTGATTGTCCCTCCCGGACCGAACAATCCGGTGGGCACCGTTTGGATCGGTTTGGACAAGCCGGGCTATGGGATTCACGGAACGCCGCGTCCCGAGCAGGTCGGTCGCGCGGAGTCGCACGGTTGTTTCCGGCTGGCGAACTGGAACGCGGAATATTTTTCACAACTGGCCTGGGTCGGCATGCCGGTTTATGTCGAACCATGAACCCCCTCCTCGGTGGTGCCGGGTTGCGCCCGCGGGTGAATCCAGCGCCCGAGAAGCTTGCGTTGCAGACCCGAATTCCTATACTTCGGATGTCTTGCCTGGGGCAGAAAGTCATTGATTGGGTTCGGGCAAGTTTGTTGGATCAAAAGCGGACACTTTTTTGTCCGATTCAGTGCTCTTTTTGACTCGTGTTCGGACATAAGTCGCTGATGGATTCAGGAATGACATTGTTTTCGACATCTTTGTATCATGCATAGAATCAGGCATAAAGAGTGCTGCTTTTTCGATCGTCATGCGGTCATCAGTTCAACCAAACCAGGCAAGCCTATGACAGCTCCCCGAACTTTTGCGCTCCTTTTGACCTTATCCGTCTGCGCGTCTTTCCAGAGGTCCGTTTCTGCTGGCGACCCGCCACCGCCGGTCATTAGCAAGGTCACTTTGAGCAACGGTCAAGAGAGGATTAGTTGGACTCCTTACCCCGCCACCTTCCAGTACAAGGTCCTGCGCGCCGGTGATCTTTCGCAGCCCTTTGTCGAGGACATCTCTGGGAACCTGGGTGGGTTTGACTGGACTGCACCGATGGGCAACGGCATTGGATTTCATCGACTGCAAGCTGTGCCGCTGAGCACCAACGACTTGCTCGTTGCGAATGTCTTGAACCGCCTGGCGTACGGACCGACGCCTGACGAACTGGAGCGTGTACGGGCCATGGGTCCAGACAAATATATCCTGGAACAGCTTGCGCCTGAAAAGATCGACGAGAGCCTGCCGATCGATGACGTGACAACGAACTTCGGTTCCGGCTGGCAATACTTTACCGCCACTGGAACTGCTTCGAGCAGTAACCTCTACATCTACCTCAACACGCCGGGCGACTGTTTCGTTGATGACATCCAGTTCGTGGCTGGGGCGAACCCCGGCGTGGGCGTCAACCTGGTCCGCAACGGTGATTTCCAGTCCCCACTCACCACTAACGATTGGGTGGTATCCCCCAACCACGCGGGGTCCGCCATCTCCACCGATCAGAGTCATTCGGGTGGCGCCTCACTGCATGTTGTCGCCCGTAGCGGTGGCACGACCCAGGGCTCATCGATTTGGCAGTCAATCCAAGGCCCGCTGACGAACTCGCGATACGCATTGAGTTATTGGTTGCTGCCGGGCACCAACAACCAACTGAGCAGCTTGACCGTGCGGCTCTCCGGCAGCGGGGTTACGAGCACGCCTTATCCGCTTTCTCTGAGGACGAGACTGGATTACGGAGCGGCCTTCATCGATGACCTCCGCGGGTGGCACGTCCAGCGCGGCGTTCAGTCCGGGCGGCAACTGCTCGAAGTGCTCGATCAGTTCCTTGAAAACCATTTTGTCACGCAGTACTCCAAGTCGAGCGACTACTTCTCCAACTATTACAACGACGGGAACAAGACGGCGCAACTCGCCACCCAGCTCGAATTCAAAGAGAACCAACGCTGGCGCCAGGCGCTCATGAACCCGCAATGCACGTTCTACGACCTGTTGAAGATCAGTGCCGAAAGCGCAGCGATGATCATCTATCTCGACACGGTCAACAGCAAGGGCAACAGCGGCAACATCGCCAACGAGAACTACGCCCGCGAGTTGCAGGAACTTTTCACGTTTGGCGTGGACAACGGTTATGACCAGAATGACATCACGGTGATGTCGCGGGCCTGGACGGGCTGGTCGGTGAACATCATGGACCCGACCAACGAGTTTAATCCGCTCGCGACGGACCTGCGGGCGTTGAACCCCGGCGTGGCCGTGTCAAACCTGGTGGGCGTCTGGTCGTTCCAATATAAGCAGGGGAATCACAACACCAGTGCCAAGACGATCTTTCCCAACAAGACCGTTCCTGCACGGTTCGGACCTCCTTACGCGGGTCGCAACTATCAGCTTACCCTTCCGGCGCGCAGCGGCGCCAATGGCATTACCGACGGCTATGACGTCATCGCCCACCTTGCGAACCAGCCGTTCGCGCAGGAATATATCAGCGTCAAACTTTGCCGGTTGTTTGTCCACGATGACTTCGTGCACGGTGTTTATGATTACACGGATCCGAACCTGGCTCCTGAAGGGCAGTTGATCAAACAATGCATGGCAGCGTGGGAGAACGGCAGTCCCAAAGGGCAGATTCGCGAGGTGCTGAGTGTCATTTTCAACTCCGACCTGTTCCGCAGCCACGGCGGTTCCATGCAAAAAGTCAAAACACCGCTCGAATATGCCATCAGCGCGGTCCGGTCGCTTCGAGCGGCGTACACCAATGGAACGTTTACGACCAGCCTGGACTCCACTGCCAGCGGCGTGGGCAGTCCGCTGAGCCGGATGGGAACGATGCTTCTCTTCGACCGGGCCGAGCCCAACGGTTATCCGGAAGCGGGGCCTGCGTGGATCAGCGCCGGCACCCTGGCCGAGCGGGTCCGTTACATCCAGGCTTTCCTGATCGCGCCTGGGCAAAACGGCCGGGGCGATGCGGGTAACAGTACCGCCGATCCTGTCGCCCTGCTGAAGGCCAAGTTACCCGGCGCTAACTGGAACGACGCCGGCGCGGTGGCCGACTATTTCCTCGACATCCTGTTCCCGGGCGAGGGCAAGGCCAACCTGGATGTTTATCGCACCGCAGCCATCAAATTCTTGAACGATGGCAGCGCCGATTCGTCCGCAAATTCAACGCCGTTCAGCGGATTGGGCAACACCAGCGTGAATTACGACACGCGTGTCCGCGGCATGGTTTCCGCGCTGATGACCTCCCCGCGTTTCCAGGAACAATAGGATTTTCAACCGACTATTCGACCAACCAACTAGCCTATGCAACACTTCAACATCATCACACGCCGCGGTTTCCTGGATCGCAGCTTCAAAGTCGGATTGGGCGTCGCCCTGTCCACGCTCGTTGATATTCCTCTGGTGGTGAAGCGGGCGCTGGCCGAAGGCACCATCGGACTGAACGGGAAGAAACTGCTCTTCATCTTTCTGCGAGGCGCCAATGATTCCCTCAACTCGGTCATCCCGATCCAGGACAGCGCTTATGCAACTTCCCGGCCTACCTTGAAGATTCCAGCCGATTCGCTGACCGACTACTCCGCGATCGGCTCCTGTGATTTACCGATCAGCGCGGCCCCCACGGACCCGACCTTCGGCTACGCCAACGCGATCCGCCTCGGCAACGGGTTTGCCGCGCTCCATCCCTCGCTGAAATTCCTCGCGCCGGTGTACAACGCCGGCGACCTCGCGCTGGTCCATCGGGTCGGCTACCCGAAGCAATCGCGTTCCCACTTTGACTCGCAGAACTATTGGGAAACTGGCAACCCCAACAACAACCTGGTAAAGGACGGCATCCTGTATCGAGCCATGGTGGAGTCCGGATTGGCCAACACCAATCCCCTCACCGGCGTTTCGTTCCAATCCAGCCTGCCGTTGATCCTGCGCGGGTCGGCTGCGGCGATGACGAACCTCAGCGATCCGAACCGCTACAATCTGCTCGGCATCCCGAACACAACCGTCGGCAACACGAAAGCGGACAATGCCGTCACCAACGCGAACGGATTCCCGTTTCCCGACAAGAAAAACCGGGAGTTGTTGAACCTCCAATACAAGAACCTCAGCGACACGCTCTCTATTTTTGCCTCGCTCAATTTCACCGAGTCCGGCAACACGTTCCGCGACGACCCGGGCACCGACAACGACACGACCTGGGCCAATGCTGCCACCGGTGGCTATTATCTGTTCCCCACGACCAACGATAAAAATGGCGGCTGGCGGCGAGTTACCGGAGGCGCGACCGACGCCCAAAAATACGTCGTGGATACCGGCGCCTACAGCTTTTTCAACAGCCTCAAGGCAGCGGCGCTGATTCTCAACAAGACCAACGCCATCGTCGCGGGCACCGAAATGGGCGGCTTCGACACACACGTCGCGCAAGGTACTCTCGCCGGCAGTCATCCCAATCTGCAACGACGCATTGCCTGGGCGATGTACGCGCTGCGAAAGTATTTCCTCAACTATGCCGATAAGGCGACCTGGAACAATCTCGCGATCATCACGCTGTCGGAATTCGGCCGTACCACGGTGGAAAACTCCGACCGCGGCACCGACCATGCCGAAGCGGGCGTCATGTTCGTCGCCGGCGGCGCCGTCAAAGGTTACAACAAGGGCGGCAGCAGCACCGGCGTTTTCGGCTGTCATCCCAGCAATTCGGTCCCCTGGATCACGGGACAGACCGGTTCGATGTTCGGCGCGAGCAGCCGCTATCTGAAACGGGTTCACGATTATCGCTCAGTGCTAGGCAAGCTGATCCGCGACCATCTGGGCGCGACGCAAAACCAGTTGAACCGCATCATTCCGGGCTACGCGGTTACAGGCGAACACCTCCAGACGGGCGGGACTTCGGCCGTTGATAACACTCCCATCATTGGCGAGCCGGACATCATCGTCTAATCGTTGCCTTCCGGACCGGGCGCCGGCTAAACTCCTGGCGTGTCAACCCGAATTCTCCGATTCATCCTCGGCCTTGCCGGTAGTGTGGCTCTCGGTTTGCAACTTCCGACACTGCAGGCCGATTCCGCTGTACTCACTTCGATCGCCGACACCACGCTCATTGAGACGGCGCCTGACTACAACCTTGGCGGCGCCCTGATTGTCAACGCCGGCACGACGCAGAACTTCACCCGCAATCGGGGCCTCTTTCGTTTCGACCCGACCGGCCAGATTCCTCCAGGCTCACATATCACGAAGGTCGATTTTGTTGTCGTGATCAGCGGTCAGCCCAAGGACGGTTACACGTCATCGTCTTTCGGCCTGCATCGGGTTCTGAAACCTTGGGGAGAGGGCGACAAGGAATCGCCCGATACGGTTCACCCGGGTCAAGGTGCGCCGGCGACAGCCGGCGAAGCCACGTGGAATTATCGCTTCGCCTTCACGACGAACACTTGGACGGTTCCGGGCGGCGCTGCCACCAACGATTTTGCGCCGGAGATCAGTGCTGAGACATTCGTCTATGGCTTCGGTGATTCACCCTACACGTTCCTCTCGACCCCGGCACTGGTGGCGGATGTGCAGTCCTGGGTGGATGATCCGGCGACGAACTTCGGCTGGATGCTCATTTGCCGATCGGAAGAAGCCAACTTCACCGCGCGTCGCTTCGCTTCGCGCGAAGACGCGGGAAACGCGCCCCAGCTCTTGATTGAATACGTGCCGCCGCCGGAAATCGATCTCATCACCGTCACGAACGGACAGTTGAATCTGGCGTTTATGGCCCAGGCCGATCAGGCTTACGCAGTCGAATTTCGCGACTCGCTCTCTGCTTTAACTGATTGGTTAACGTTCACCAACCTCGTCGCCCAACCCTATGCGACCAACGTGACCGTCTTCGACTCGGTAGCCGACCAACAACGGTTTTATCGTCTGCGCCTGCCGTGAGCGCGAACGGGAAGTCTGTTCAGCGGGTTGAACTCAAACCGAATTCAGCCTAGCCTCGGCGCATGAGAATTCACACGTGCCTTGCTTTCCAGGTTCTTTTGCCCTGCCTGTTCGGCAGTCTGTCGGCCGCCATTCCCGCTGCGGAAGAAAAGCTGAAGGTTAATGCCGACACGCGTTACGAATACCGTCAGCAACACGACCCCAACGGCATCGGCAAATTTTACCTCGGCCGCGAAATCGCCCACGTCATGGGCCATCAGGCGGCGGACTGGCTGGAACGCCCGGAACGCGAAGACGAGGAGAAACCGGAACTTCTGCTCGAAGCGCTGAAGCTCAAACCGGGCGACGCCGTGGCGGATATCGGCGCGGGCACCGGCTACTACAGTTGGCGCATGGCGAAAGCGGTCGGCGAAAGCGGCTTCGTTTACGCCGTCGATATCCAGCAGGAAATGCTCGACCTGCTCGCCAAAAAAATGGCGGAGCGGAAAATCACGAACGTCAAAGGTGTGCTTGGCACCATCACCGACCCGAAGCTGAAGAGCAACTCGCTGGATCTGGTCCTGATGGTGGACGTCTATCACGAATTCGATCATCCCTGCGAAATGCTTCAAGCGATTTGCCAGGCCCTGAAGCCGGACGGGCGCGTCGTCTTCGTCGAGTTCCGCGCCGAGGACCCGAAAGTGCCCATCAAAGAAGTCCATAAGATGTCCGCAGCCCAGGTGCGCAAGGAAATGTCCGTGCAGCCGCTCGAATGGATGGAAACCATCGAAACGCTGCCCTGGCAGCACATCATCATTTTCAAAAAGAAAGCGCAGCCCGCCAGGTCAGTGAATTCGCCGAAACCATAGTAACGCAGCGTTAGTTACACCACACCAGTTCCGCCCCGGATGCAGCCGCTCGTCAACGGGTTCAGGCAACTCGCTTCCACGGTCCAAAGTGAGCGCTCGGCCCTGTATCTTTCCCGGTGGATTTTCCTCCGCGTGCTCGGCGTCATCTACCTCATCGCCTTCATCTCCCTCTGGACGCAGATCGACGGACTGATCGGACACAACGGCATATTGCCCGTCGCCGATTATCTCAAAGCCGTCAGTGAACGGCTCGGCCCCGAACGCTGCTGGTGGGTGCCGACGTTCTGCTGGTTCAATGCCAGCGACGGATTTCTCCACCTGCAATGCGCGGCCGGCGTCGCCCTTTCGTTGTTGCTTATCGCGGGCGTTGCGCCTGTCCTCGACTTGCTTTTTCTCTGGGCCATTTACCTGTCGCTTTCAACGGTCTGCCGTGATTTTCTCAGTTTCCAGTGGGACATTCTGCTCTTGGAGTCGGGTTTTCTTGCGATCTTTCTCGCTCCGCGGCAGTGGCTGCCGAAATTGTCGCGTGAAACGATGCCTTCGGTTACTGTGCTCTGGCTCTGCCGCTGGCTTCTCTTTCGGCTGATGTTCATGTCCGGCGCAGTGAAACTGCTGAGCCGTGACCCGGCGTGGTGGAACCTGACCGCGCTTGCCGTTCACTACGAAACGCAACCGTTGCCGACGTGGATTGGCTGGTACGCGCATCAACTGCCCTTATGGATTCAGAGGACTTGTTGCGCTCTCATGTTTATCACCGAACTGGCGGCGCCCTTCCTGATTTTCTGCGGGCGGCGCGCGCGCCAAATCGCCTGCGGCGCGTTCGTCCTGTTTATGCTGCTGATTTCCCTGACCGGCAACTACTGCTTCTTCAACCTGCTCACCGTGGCGGTTTGCCTGCTGCTGCTGGACGACGCGTTCTTGCTTCGACTCCTGCCCTCCTCCGCAGCCGCGTTCGTGAACAGGCGACTGCCTCCTCCCGTCGCGTCCGGGTCGCAGCCGAAGGAGGCCAGCCGGCCCGAGGAGGTCCCGCGTCCCGTCCAGGGCCGCTCACAGACTATGAACCTGACTCCAGCTCCGCCGGAGGAAGGGCGCCGGCCTGCGGACGCACCGGTCGAGTTCCCCCTCTGGGATGGGTCAGGGGTGGGTTCGCGGAAGGGGCTTCGCGCCATCGGGGTGGCGGCGCTGGCCGCCATCGTTCTGGCGCTGAGCGGCCTTGAAACCGTGGCCCGATTGTTCCGCGTGGAAAATCTGCCCCGCCCTGCGCTGCAACTATTGGGATTGGCCTCCCCGCTCCGCACGGTCAACTCCTACGGGCTGTTCGCCGTGATGACGACAACACGGCCGGAAATTATCGTCGAAGGCAGCAACGACGGCGTCACCTGGCTGCCCTACGAATTCAAATGGAAGCCGGGCGAGGTGAAGCGGCGCCCCGCCTTCGTTGCGCCCCACCAGCCGCGACTCGATTGGCAGATGTGGTTCGCCGCGCTGGGCGACTATCGCCGCGAGCCATGGTTCATGAATTTTCTCGTCCGCCTGCTGCAAGGTTCGCCTGAGGTGTTGGCATTGCTGCAAACGAATCCGTTTCCCGACCCACCGCCGCGCTCTGTCCGCGCGGTGCTTTACGAGTATCGTTTCACCGACGTGGCCACACGCCGCGCGAGCGGGGAATGGTGGCGGCGCGAGCGAAAAGGACTGTATTGCCCGGAAATCTCTTTGCGGCAAAATTAACGACGGCGGAATTCGTCGGAATTCAACAGCCGTGGTTCGCCATGCAACACTGGGAACTCTCAAATCCAAACGCGGGGTCGGGAACTTATCTCCTCTCCGGTTGGTTTTTTCTGCGTCTGATCGGCCTGATTTATCTGACCGCATTTGTTTCGCTGGGAGTGCAAATCAAAGGACTGGTGGGTAGCAAGGGCATCCTGCCCGCGCGCGACTTCCTGCTCGCGAACCAAAGCTGGGGGTCGGCGCGGTTTCTGCAAATCCCGACTCTGTGCTGGGGGAACGCAAGCGACGGCTTCCTTCAATTCCTCTGTTGGGGCGGCGCCACGCTGTCGCTGCTTCTCGTCGTCGGTATCGCACCGATTCCCCTGTTGATTCTGCTCTGGATATTCTACCTTTCGTTGTTCAACGTCTGCCGGGTTTTTTTGAGTTACCAATGGGACATCCTCCTTTTGGAGGCCGGTTTCCTGGCCGTCTTCATCGCGCCGATTGAACTGTTGCCCAAATTTCCACCGGCCGCGGCGCCGTCGCGAATTATTTTGTGGCTCCTCTGGTGGCTGACGTTTCGGCTGATGTTTTCGTCTGGCTTTGCCAAGTGGCGCAGCCGAGACCGGACGTGGCGCAATCTCACCGCGCTGCGTTATCACTACGAAACTCAGCCGCTGCCCTCCTGGACAGCCTGGTATATGCACCAACTGCCGGGCTGGTTTCACAAACTGTCGGTCCTCGTCATGTTCGCCATCGAGCTGGTAGCGCCCCTGTTTGTGTTCACGCCGCCGCCGTTCAGTTCTATTGCTGGAGCCGCCTTCGTGCTTCTGATGCTGCTCATCATGGCCACGGGCAATTATTGTTTCTTCAACCTGCTCGCGATCGCGCTTTCGGTTTTGCTTTTCGACGATGCCTTTTGGCTGACGCTGTGCAAAAGGTTTTCGCCAAACGCACAATTCCAATTCGCACTCGGTGGGTCCGTTTCAAGCGGCTGGCCGCTCTGGCTGACTGTCCCCGTCGCTCTCGTGGTTGCGCTTTTGTCCGTGGATGTTATTGGTCGCCTGGTTCGCTTCATGACTCAATGGCCGAAGCCGTTCGAACGGCTCATCGAATGGCTCGAACCGTTTCATCTGGTCAACGGCTACGGCCTGTTTTCCGTCATGACGACCGAGCGGCCGGAAATCATCGTCGAAGGAAGCCACGACGGCGTCGCCTGGCAGGCGTACGAGTTCAAGTGGAAACCAGACGAAGTGAGGCGGCGCCCGCGGTTCGTCGCGCCGCACCAGCCGCGGCTCGACTGGCAAATGTGGTTTGCGGCGCTGAGCTATTACCGCGGCGTACCCTGGTTCAGTCATTTCCTGCTTCGCCTTTTGCGAGGTTCGCCCGAAGTGCTGGCATTGATGAGGAAGAATCCCTTTGCGGACAAACCGCCGCGCTTCATTCGGGCCGTGCTTTACGACTATCGATTCACCGATTTCACCGCGGGACGCGCGACCGGCGCCTGGTGGCAACGCGAGCGTCGAGGGCTATACAGCCCGGTGGTGTCGTCGCGCGATGGCGTCGCCGGAGGTTGATCTTGTTGCGCTCAAACCGCCAAACGGTTGACGGCGGATGCGCGCGCAGACGAATGTGTCGTCGCTCCTGTCACGGAGAATCTGAACGCGGGCAGGTGCCGACTGGCAGAGAACGATCTGGCAATGATTGCACCGGGCGCACGGAACCCTTTTGCCATCGCGTTCTTTCAGCTCCTGCTCAAGACCCTGCCGGCAGTCGTACGCGCAACTCGCGTCTTACGATTTGCCGCCGTAAACCGCGTTTCTGCCCAGCAACTGCTCGATGCGGAGGAGCTGGTTGTACTTCGCCACGCGGTCGGTGCGGCTGAGCGAGCCGATCTGGTTGACTTTGACGAGAATCGAATTGGCCACGCCTTGCTCGATGCCTTTGCGCAGGAACTTCACGTTGGTGACGAACAGATCGTCGCCGACGAGCTGGACCCGGTCGCCGAGCTTGTCCGTGAGCTTCTTCCAGTTGGTCCAGTCGCTCTCCGCGCAGCCGTCTTCAATGCTGGAGATGGGATATTGGCCGCAGAGTTTGCCGTAGAGGTCCACCAGCTCTGCGCCGGTGAGCTTGCGGCCGGTGCTCTTCTTGAAAACGTAATTGCCGCTGCGGGTGTAGAATTCCGAGCTGGCCGCGTCCAGCGCGAGGAAGATTTGTTTGCCCGCCTTGTAGCCGGCGTCTTTGGTCGCCTGGAGAATGGCCTCAATCGCCCCCTCTGCGCTGTCGAGTTTTGGCGCGAACCCGCCTTCGTCGCCGACCGCGGTGGACAAGCCTTTCTTCTTCAATACCGCCTTGAGCGCGTGAAAGATTTCCGTGACGGCCCTCAGCGCGTCGGAGAAGGTGTGGAAGCCTTTGGGCACGACCATGAACTCCTGAAAATCAATCGGAGCATCCGAGTGCGCGCCGCCGTTAATGACATTAGCCATCGGCACGGGCAACACTTTGGCGTTCGGCCCGCCAAGATATCTGAACAACGGCTGGCCGACTGCCGCCGCGGCGGCTTTGGCATTCGCCAGCGAGACCGCCAGAATCGCGTTGGCGCCGAGCCTGGATTTCGTTTCGGTCCCGTCGAGGTCGAGCATGAGGCGATCCACCGCGGGTTGGTCCAGCGCCTCCACGCCGCGCAGCGCGGGCAGAATTTTTTCAATCACGTTCCTGACCGCCTTGGAAACGCCTTTGCCAAGGTAGCGTTTCCTGTCGCCGTCGCGCAATTCGAGCGCCTCGTGCTCGCCGGTGCTGGCGCCGGACGGGACGGCCGCGCGCCCGGCCGCGCCGTCGTTTAAAATGACGTCGACTTCAACGGTGGGATTGCCGCGCGAGTCGAGAATTTCGCGGGCTTGAATGTCGTGAATGGTGCTCATGGTCGAACAGGTTCTTAAGGCGGATGGTCCTCCTCCAGGTAGGCGCGGAAGAGCGGTTCGATTTCGTGCAGGCTGTCTTGCACGATTGAAAAGGCCGTGGCAGTGGCGAAACAGTCGAGGCCAACCAGCGCGTTGAGGCTGGCGTCCTGGGGATTGATACTCAGCAAGCGTCTGGCAAAGTTCTGATTGACCACACCGATGTCTTCGTAAATCCGAACCAGCTTTTCCAATTTCCAGTCGGGCGTTTTTCCATGCTGGCTCAAAAAGTATTGCGCCAACAAGTACATCGAAACGGCGCGGAACATGGTATCCTCAACCGTCGCAAACGGCAGATGCGTGTACACCATGGGCCGCAATTTATCCATGATGGGGCAGCCGCTGACAACCATGTACAGACCCATCAAAGACCCGACGCCGTATTGGACCGGGGAACGCTTGTGGTATTCGCGCGATTCGCTGCGAATGGTGATGTCCGCCTCCTCAGTTGACAGGCAATCCCTGAAAGCCTCGATCACGTCCACCAGGTTGGCCGCGATCGGGCAGCGAGGATGCTGTTCGGGATCGAGCGGACAATTGGAACATTGATGGTGCGTCAGCTTCGTCCATTCCGGGAGAACGGACTGGCGAACCGAAATGAGCTCGAGCGTCGGTTTCTTGAGGCGCACCGTGAACGTTCTCTCAGCCCCGCTGCGCAACCTGAACTGATACTCGATGGTTACGGTTTCGTCGTTCATTGGAGCGGCCAGCGGCAGGAGAATAAATCAATTGACCGCGCGGGCAATCGTTAAATTTCTGGAAGCCAGCGGCTAATGTTTCAGTTCATTGAGCAATTTGACCGCCGCCTCGACCAGCCTTTCGCCGCCGCCGCTTTGCACGCGCGAATTCACCACTTCATAGCTCCCTTCAGAGAAAGCCTTCTTCGTCGGGACATAACTGATGTCGTTGTTGCACAGCTCGATCACCAGTGTGTTTCGAAACGGCGATGCCTGCTTGATGGCCAGACCGAGTTCCACAAATACCTCGCCGGGCAGACCGACGATGGCCGTGTCGTTGTCGAGCCGGAACACCTCCACCTCCATCGGGAGCATGGGGCCAGACCGCGTGCGCATCTCCTGCGCGTCCATGACCTTGTAAGCCTGCACCTGGTCGATGAAACTCAGGCCTTTTGTCCCGATCAGAGGCAGGCGTTCCCGCGCCTGGGCGATTTGTTCCTCGCTGAATTCCTGCAACGGAGCGAAGACCTTTGCGTAGCGCACGCCGAGCGACGGTTTGCCCGCGGGTTCCAACCCGCGCCGGGCCTGGAGGACTGTTTCGGCCAGCGTGTTGCCGATGCGCAACGTTTCCTCGCCGCCCTTTTGCAGCCGGTTCGTCGAGACGTCGATATGGTTGATGTCGCCGCACGTGCCAGCCCCGAAAACGGAAATAAAATTGCCGCCAAACTTCTCGCGCAATGAGCGTTCCAGATAGAACGGATAATCCGCCCCATACTCCGTCCCGCCCATCGTGTCGAGGTGCAGGGCAAACACGGTCAATGAGGAGCGCGGCTGGCGGCTTTTCGCGTCACGAAACTGGACTATCCCAACCTCTGGATCAATCGGGCCGGCCGGACGAACGATGTTGGGGTTCATTTTGCCGGGGTTAAAGACGACCGTGCCGTCTTTCATATGGTAACGGCGATTGAACGAAAGACCGGTTTGTTTTGCGACGCCCGCTTCCAGTTCCACAGGTTGGGCGGCGTTTTTGGCTGCGGCAATGACGCCGGCCAGTTTCTCTGACAAGACCGACGGATAGTCCACAGCTTCCTGCTGGTCCCTTCCATTTTGAGCGACCGCGCGTTCGTGCAGAAACGTGCGGAGCGCGTCGAAGTAGAGCGGGCCGGTGTGGCTGTGCGTGGCTGCAATCAGGATGTTCGTGGCCGGGATGCCGGTTTTCCCGCCGGCGATTACTCGCGTCCTGTCCGTGACGGATTGCGGCACGCCGATCAGATCGCAGAAAACCAGCGCTGCCTGTTCCCGGGCTTGCTGAAGGTAAATCGCTTTGGCGTACAGCGGGTCATGCACGCCGGTGCTGAGCCGCTCGTAGAAGTAGCCGCACATGCGATAGCCCACCGGCGGGGTGATGTCCGCCACGGCCACACCCGACATTAATTCGGCTGCCTGCGCTCCGGCTTGAACAAATAGCGCCAACGAAAAGAACGC
This sequence comes from Verrucomicrobiota bacterium, assembly GCA_003218935.1. Taxonomy (GTDB): domain Bacteria; phylum Verrucomicrobiota; class Verrucomicrobiia; order Limisphaerales; family AV2; genus AV2. Next base: position 4,495 of record QHPA01000342.1, on the reverse strand, counting down.
GCGCGCAGGAGTGAGGATTGTTGTCACAAGAATGTTTTCAAGCACAGATCGACAGCAATGAACATGGATTTGTCGGACGCATGCGGTCGATCGTCAGATTGGATGGCTTTCGCCCCGCGGGTGAATTACGTTCGATCCGCAGCGTGCGGAGAAAGGTAGCGCTCCGCTGGGCGCATTCGGAGCTGGCCAACGCGGCGTTGTTCCTCACCTTCGCGGTGCGTTCTTCATGGCTTCAACGGCCCGGAGCGCGGCAGGGTCGCCGGCAGCGGCCTTCGCCGCTACATTTTTTTCGATCGCTAACCGGGCGTTCTGCACTGCGATCACTTGATCTGGAGTCAGATTCGGAGACGCCTGAACGGACCTCAGAGTCGCGTAAGCATCCGCGTAAGCGTTAGTCCTCATCGCGAACAAGGCATCAGTCACCGCTTGTTGGACTTGTCCATCTTGGTCACGCGGAGTGGTCTGGCTGGCTGACGCCGGTTGCGCGGGGTCAGTCGCGGCGGCATTCACGTGGAAAGCCTTTTCAAGTTCGGAAGCGCTGCTCGCCTGCTCATTCCTGCTACAACCTGCGGTCAGCAGCGAAACCACAATGAAAACTGCCATAAGCGCCGGGCATTGATTCATAAAAGAACTCGGTTTTTCAGGCAAACAGTAAGTGACTCTTCGGTCTATAAACCAAGATATCCCAAGCCGCCCTTGAGGTCGCCCGGGACGCACCAGTAACGGCCGGCCTGTCTGGACTTTTCTTCGCCTTTTTCGAGGGTCCGATAAATTCTCTCCTTCATGAATTCAACATGCCCGTCAACCACCCCGAAGGTCGAACCGGTATTATGAATTTTTGATTGGGGTTCGTCAGGCGAGTCCGAGCCGTCATTGAAGCCGACAAAACCCTCCGGCCCTTGCCACATCATGATCGCGTCCGCGCGAAATTGGCTGATTTTGAATTTCCTGTAAACCCCGTTTACCGGATCGGCGTAGTTGCAAAGCGCTCCATTCACAATGTAACTGCTCAGTTTGTTGCTGCGGAACTTAAATGCCGGCGTGTTCGTGTGGTCGTCGGGACACCGATAAACGGCGTTGTTGCCGATGTATTTCCAATAAACGCCCTTTTGTTGATTCGTGTTAGCTTCGTTGGGGTTGAATGGCGGAACAGTAAGCCAGCCCGGAACCTTGGTATCGAAACCCCAATTATTGAACGGCGTAACGTCATCGCTGTCCTGGCCGTAAAGATGGAAAGCCAGCATCAACTGCTTGTCGTTGTTGATGCACTGTATGCGGTGCGCGCTGGCCTTCGCCTTGGCCAATGCCGGCAGGAGCAAGCCGGCCAGAATCGCGATGATGGCGATGACGACAAGCAATTCAATCAAGGTGAACCCTGTTCTTTTGGCGGATCGGTCGAAGAGAATTCGCTCGGATGATTTCATATCAGCTCACTGGTTGAATGGCATTGTTTGCTGCGCGAACAAAGTCAATCTAGGCGAAACCAGTCTCTGGTCAACGGACAATTTGCCTGTGCATTCAAACGCACACGAGGGGTGGACCAGGCGAAATCGGACAAAGGAGCATGTCAGGCATGCAGCGCCCGTTGCACTTCGGCCCACATCTGGTCGAGCGGCTGGGTTTTGTTCAAGTAACCGGCAGCCCCCTTTTGCCGCGCCTCCTGGAGGGTCTTTTCGTCCAGACCGATGCCGGAAAAAAGAATGATCGGGAGGTCAGGACGGCCTTTTTTGATCGGTTCCAACAGGTCCAGGCCGCTGGATTTTTCGCCGAGGTTGATGTCAAGAATCACCAGGCGAATCGGCAGCTCGTTGACAAGGCGCAAGGCGTCGGCCCCGGTGCTGGCAGTGCTCACCGTGCAGCCGCGGCGTTTGAAGTAGATCGACAGCAATTCACGCGTGGGAGCTTCGTCGTCCACCACCAGGATGTGCTCGCTCATGGGTTCATATTTTTTCAACCTGCCGCCGAAAACGCAAGCAGAACGCTCGTCGGCAACGCACCTTTCGCCAGGCCATTTCTACCGCTTGGTAAGCGAAAGTTGCCGAGGGATCGCCGTCTGAAGCCGCTACTCCGTTTTGGTGAGACCCGGACATGTGGCGGCACTCGGAATAATTTCGCTTCATCGTGGCCCCGCTGCTTTGTCGGTTGGCCAGTGACCGGGCCGGCATGCCCTGTCGCTCCGCACCAGGCGCGGGAATGGGTCCGGGCGTTATTTGATGATCAGGTTTTGAACCCAGTTGCCCGGCTTCGTTTTGCCGATCCAGAACGCTTCGCCCACTCCAACAATGGGTGGATTGGAATCCCATTTTTTCGGATCGTATTCGTAAATCACATAATTCTGGCGGTCGCGGTCAAACAGGTGGATCACGTCGCCTTCACTGATCGGGAAGCCGAGGTCTGAATGCAGCCGTCCTGGCTTGGGAATCTGCGAACTGCGAACGGAAAAACCGGCGGCGATGGGAAGCAGCAGATTCCCTTGCATCACTTCGCCGGTGAAGTTGATGTTTATCCATTTGCCGTCCATGACGGCGTTCTCCGTGAGTTTGAACAGGCGCGTGTCGAACTTGTTGATCGTGGTGCCCTCGGGCGCGTCAGGGAGGATTGAACTCACGGTATTGGGCGGCGCCTGCAGCGGATTGGCGATCATCGAATAACCTGGCGGCACGTTGATCGTGACGTAGCCAACCACGTTGTCGGAGAAAATCGCCTCAGCGAGCAGGCGGTAAAAGCGATAACTGAACTTGGACGCCTCCGAGTCCACGTAATCGACCGGTTCGCCGCCGGATTTGCCCGCCGACACAGCCTGCCAGTTTTGCAGGTTGGAGGACACCTGGATTTCGTAACTGGCGCCTTTAGGAATCTGAAACTTGAATTGAAACGGGCCATACGGAAAGCGAACGCCGGAGTGCAAATGCGGAGGCGCCAGGGCCGCCAGTTTGCTCTTTTTGCCAAACAAGCCCGTGATGGATTCACCTACACTGCCCAGAAAGTTCTTCGGGTCCATAGTTTGAGCCAGTTCCAGTCTGACCGGACGAAGGATTCTTACGACTATCCGGCGGTTTTGGCAACCTATCGCGTTGAAATCGCCGCGGAGAAAATACCTAACCTCTTTGCGTGTTTCTCACCGGAGTCCTCGCGCGCTCGCGGCAGCCGCGAATAAAGCGTCGATTTCATTTGCCCCGCCCGCTGAAAGGCAGTCAGGTCTTTGTGTCCACAATGCTCACCTCTTCTTCACTTCCAACGATGGGCGGATGTGGCGGGCGGAAACAAAGATGGCCGACTTCCCCGGAGGCTGGAACGAGCCCGCGGTCGTGTTGCGCGACGACATTTTCGAGGCCAGCCACACCTATCGGCTCAAAGGGTTGAAACAGTTTCTTACCGTGGTCGAGGCGCAGGACGGGGGCCGGCGCTACTACAAGGCCTATCTGGCCGACCGGCTCGACGGCGAATGGAAACCGCTCGCGACGACGAAAGAAAAACCGTTCGCCGGTCCGATCAACGTCCGCGATTCCGGCCCGCATTGGACCGACTCCTTCAGCCACGGCGAGTTGTTGCGGGACGGATTCGATCAGAACCTTGAAGTTGATCCAGTCAATTTGCGTTTCCTCTTCCAGGGCATCACGGACGAAGCCAAACGTGGAAAAGCCTACGGCGACATTCCGTGGCGGCTGGGAATCCTTGAGCCGGCAGATCAGGAACCCTCAATGAAGCATCGGTAACGGATTCGGCTCGCGAATCAGCTCCGCGTCAAGGTCGAGAAAGAAGTCGAGCCGGCGGTCGGTTTCCGCGTCGTCAATCGCGCGCGCCATCAAAATGTAGTTCGCGTAATGGTTGCCTTCGGACTCCACCAGGCTCGCGTAAAACTTCGCCAGCTCGGCGTCGATGGATTTCAGTTCGCGGACAAGGATTTGGAATTTTTCGCAACTGCGCCCTTCGATGAGCGAGCAGCAAATCAAATGATCGATGACCTGATGACGTTGCCCGTTGCGCACCGACTTCATCAAACCAGAAATCCACAGGCTCGGATGCGGCTGACCAAACGGTATGCCGCGCCGTTTCAGCAAATCGAGCACGAGCTGGAAGTGCTGGAGTTCCTCGATGGCAATGGCGTTGAGTTCTTCGACGCGCGGATAGAGGTCGCGGTATTTTTCCAGGTTCAACGCGGTCGTGGCGGCCTTGCGCTCCAGGTGCGCGTGGTCCACCAACACGGCGGGGAGGTTTGCCAGAATTTTCGGCAGCCAGTCTGCCGGAACTTTTTCGCGAAACAACAGCATGCGGCACTTTTAGTGCGAAGTGCACGACGGGCAAGCGTGAAAGTTGTTGCGCGCGCATGTTGCGCCTTTCAGAGTTGTCGCCGTCCGGTCTTTGCGCGACAATGAGCCGACGTGATTTTCCCGACGATCAAACGCCGGATCGACGGCCAGCCGGGTGTTGCCGGAAAACTCTTTCTCTCCCTGTTTTTCTTCGTGTTCTTCGCCGCCGGTATGCTGTTCGCCGC
>QHPA01000044.1 GCA_003218935.1 Verrucomicrobiota bacterium | reverse complement strand
GGCCGTACTTCCAACCGATAAAAATAACTCGCGCCGGTCGTTTGGGGCGCCAGAACCACCGACGCGGTTGTCGTCGTGGCCGGAATCCAATCCGAGGAGAGCGTCCAATGGACCAGATCGGTGCTGGCGTCCAGCCGATAGGCGCGGCCCGGAACCGACGGCCAGTCGAACCGCAAATCCCCGTTCGGCTGCGCCGCGGGCGGCGTCAACTCCAAAACCGAACTTGCATTGTTCGGGTCCGTGCCCGCGATAAACTCGGCGTAATCAGTCATACCGTCCCCGTCAGTATCCGTCAGTTGCGTGCGGTTCGTCGAAACCGCGCCGAAGTAATTCCGTTCCCAACTGTCCGAAATGCCGTTCGTGTTGGCGTCGAAAAAGGCGTACTGGCCGGTGAAATTCACCGTGCCGCCGGCAGTCAGCGTGTTCGTCAAGTCGGCCGGAGTTTGATAGTACGGCACGTCGCCGAACCGCAGGACGTATCGGACGGCGGGCAGATTGCTGATGGTGACGGAAAGCGCAACGCCGGATTGGACGGGGACGAGGCCGATGGGGGAAAGCGAGAACAATGAGTATGTTCCTTGCTCGATATTCTTCGAGATGTTGACGCTTCCTGCCGCCACAACGCCGGTGATACTGACGTCGTCAAACGTCCAACCATAGATCGTGTCGCCGAAGGCGAAACCTTGATAATAGAAGACGACTTGAATGGTCTGGCCGACCCACGGCGTCAAGTCCACAGTTTCCAGTTTCCAGGTGTCCGCCACGTCACCTGCGAAGTCCACTCCCAGCGGCAGATTGAGGCTGGGCGGTGTGCTGCTATTGGTGCTGATCAATACGCCGCCGTCTTCTTCATACGCACCAAGAGTAGGGTCAACTCGGCTGAAATCGTGAACGTCCCAAAAAGTGAGTTTCGCCGACGTAAGGCCGGAGAGATCAATGACCGGACTGTACAGATAGCTGCTGGCGAGCAAAAAATTCTGGTTACCATTGAGGTCGCTGCCCCACGCATTGGTGCCAGAATGAGCGCTGGTGACCAGCCCGTTGTTGGGCGTGCCGAGCGTCCAGTTGATGTCGGAGCCGTTGACCGGATCGGGAACCATCTTCCAACCCGGCGCGCCGCTTTCCAGATTGTCAAACCACGGCGGTGCCGGCGCCTTGAGCGTTTGAAACGTGTAAAGATTTCCATTGTTATCATCCGCGGTAGTGTTACCGGCCTGGTCGCGACTGACGACCTGATAACGATAAGTCCGATTCGCCAGAAGCCCGCCGATCGTAACAGAATGGTTTGTGACCAAAGCGCTCACGAAGGCGACGTTCGCCGGAGGCTGCGACAAGTCGCCATATTGCACGGCCGAATCCGCCGGCTTGGAAGTCCCCCAAGTCACGTTCGCGTTGTAGTAATCGGTGGTCGCCGCTACCCGCGAAATGACCGGTGGCCGCGTGTCAATGCTGGCTGTGGCGGTCACATTCCTGTTGTTCGATTCATCAAAATATGTCGCGGTGATCGTGTCGCCGTCGGCCACCTGCAGTTGGTTTGTGTCCGAGTTTCCGCCCACGAGGGTGAGAGCGCCCCTGAACAATCCCGGATGCGTCGTCTCCAACAGAGTGACGGTCGTCCGATTCGTCCGCGAACCGGTGACAAAACTGACCTGCGCCTGGCCGGTTCCGGCCAAATCCGAATCGCCAACTTCCACCAACAGCACGTCGTTGGTCGTGTAAAGCGTGTTGTCGAGGAACACCACGCCCTGGCCGTTGGCGCCGGGCGCAAGGAAATTGACGGCGTTCCGCAACAAGGTAACTGCGTTGTTCGGTGCCACGCCGTTCGTTGGGATGGCGTCGAACGGGAACGAGAGGAAAACGACGCGGCCTGGACTGTCCACGCCGATGTTCGGATAACTCATCCCGCACGGTTTGCCGGACACGGATTCGAACGTAATCGCCGTGGCGTCGGACGGCGGCGTGAATGAGTCGGAAAAATCAGGCCCTAACGAGAACTCATCGAAATCAAATGACGGATAACTGCTGTAATCCAGCGTCACATTCATGCCGCTGGCGACAGACGCGGGCGCGCCCAAAATTGCCGGCACGCCAAAATCTTCATCGCAATCCGAACACTGCAAAGGTGGGTCCGGATTCTGTTTGAAACCGACCACTCGAAGCGCGTTTCGCCGGAATGGTGTGTCGCCCAATTGAGAGAGAATTCCCATCGATGCCATAAAGAACGAGCCACCGCCGTTGAGGTAGTTTTGAATCATGAATTGTTGCTGGGCGTTCAGGGTATTGTTTGTGGCGGCGGGGTCGGGCAGGCCGTCAGCGTCCACGCCATAGTTAATGATGTCATCAGTCGTCCGCCAGATGACCACCGGAAACGGCGTCAGGTCGGTGAGTTGCGGTCCTCCGCGCGCAATCACTTTCCAGAACCCGTAACTGATGCCCGCGGAGGTCAGAACATTGGTGTAAGCGCCGTCGGGAATGACTGTCGCGCCATTCGCTTCTTCTGCCGTGGTATCGTAGGCGTCCACCAAAAGCACCGTCGGTGTCGCCACGCCTATGAAAGTGAAGAGCGCGCCGGAATTGTTGTCCGTCGCGGCGTTTCCAGCGGCGTCGGCAGAAACGACGAGAAAGAAGTAGGTCTTGTCGGGGATGAGCTGGCTCAGTTTCACGACATGACTGGTCACCAGAGCGGTGTTGGTGACGCCGAGGTTCAGATTGGAACTGTTCGTTCCATAGCGGACGATCGAGGTAGCCGGCTCGCTCGTCTGCCAGGTGATGGTGAGTACGCCGACTTCAGTGGTGGCCGCCACACTGCTGATCATTGAAGGGACGAGATCCGCCACCGCCGTCGCAACCCGCTTCGTTCCGGTCGAATCAAAATAATCCGCCTCAATGGCATTGCCGTTGGCGATCTGCATCTGCCCCGGGCCGGCAATGCCGGTCACGGTTGCCACCGCGCCGGTGAACGCGCCGTAATTTCCCAATGCAGACAACTCGCTGGTGATGGACTGGTGCGTCGTGAGGTTTGTCACCAGCACGCTCACGGTGCTGCTGGCGGCGCGGGCGGCGTCCAGCACTTCCATCTGGATCAGGCCCGGGGCGGTGTAGCTGGGACGGTCGAGCAAGACAATTCCCACGCCCGGCCGCGTGAGATTGCCAGAGGTGACCAGCGCGAAATCCTGGTCAATCTCGGGCGTGTTGGAGATTGCATCCTGCACAACCTTGCTGGCTCGCACTCGTACCAAATAGTCGCCCGGCACCGGTTGCGAGAGAAAAACTCCCTCCACGTTGTTCAGCTTGTCCGGCGTAGGCGCGTTCGGCACCGATTCGCCCGCGCCAAACTGGTTTCCGCGATATAATCTCCCGTCCGGGCCGACCACCTCCAGATCCAAATCGTTCACCAGCGCGGGCAACGCACCCGGAAATCCGGGCACATCGGTATAGGCCAGGGTGATCTTCAGCGGTTCGTCCGACGCCTCGACAAAAACGTGCTGTTCATAGACCTGGCTGTTCGTCAGCAGCACCGTTTGATCGAGATACTGATAATAGCGCGGCGCGGCGTTAAAGTTGGTCACGATGATTTTGGTCAAATTGATGCGCCCCCAGCCTTCGTCGTTGTTCGGCACCGGGCCGGGACCGCCATTGGATTGGTCCAGTTCATCCGCCGAATTGATCAGCGCCGCCTTGACCAGCGCCGGCGAGGGCACCGCGTTGGTGTGCGTGCTTTGGTAATACTGCACGAACACCGCCGCCGCGCCCGCCGCGTGCGGACCGGACATGCTCGTGCCGCCCATGTAAACGTAGAAATTATCAATCGCCGTCCAGGCAATCGCGGCCTCGTCCGGTGCGGCGGACGACGCGGCGGAGGCGATCCAGCTTCCAGGTGCAACCAGGTCCGGCTTGATGCGCCCGTCCGCGCACGGCCCGCGACTGGAGAAATCGCACATCGTGTCCGGACCGTCGGCGTAAAGTCCGTAGGTCAACGCCAGTGTGCCCGGAACATTCTCCGAAGCGCCCGTGGCGATGACGTTTTTGGCGGAGGCCGGGCTGTCCATCGTTTGCGAGCCCGGGCCCGCGTTACCAGCGGAGAATTCTAGAAGGTACGGCTGGTCGCCTGCTGTGCCGGCGTCCGCGTCCCGCACCAACTCATCGAACTGCGCCGCGTCAATGTCGTAATCGCCCTGCACGTCATTGCCCCAACTGTTTGATCCAATTCTCGCCCCGTGCCGCACCGCGTCACGCGTCAGCGTTTCGTCGCTGGGAAACGGACTGACCTCGTTTGCGTTGTCGTCGAAAATACGCTCGACAAACAGATTCGCACCGGACGCGACGCCCAGACCGTAGAACCGGCCGGTGTCCGGGTCGGTCTCGCCCGTCGCCGCGTTGCCCGCGACGATGCCCGCGCAATGCGTTCCGTGTCCGTATCCATCTGATCCGTCCGTCAAGCCGCCGTAATACTGGAATCCGGCCACGCGTCCGAGCATGTCCGGGTGCATCGTGTTGGTGTCGCCGGAATCCAGCCCGGTATCGGCCACGCATACCGTTACGCCCGTGCCGTCGAACCCAAGCTGCTGTGTGACGGTGGGCGTGGCGACGTTGCCATCGTCGCCGCCGACCAGCTTCGAGGCGGCTTCATCCACCAGCTTCCGTTTGGGCGCGCGCTCGATCCAGAGCACCGCGCTTGATCGCGATAGCGCGTCCAGCCGGCGCGGCAGCAATTCGCCCCGCACAACGATGCCCTGGCGCAGATGACTCTCGTGATAAACCACCGCCATATCGGAGCGCGCGGCGGCGATCTCCGCCGCCGTCGCCGACGAAGACAGCAAAATGTTAACGCTCACTGTCTCGTTGGTTCGCGCGGCCGCCGTCGCGGCGGCGACAAGTCGCGGATGAATCTTGAGTTCCGGCCGGTAAGACCCGACCCAATGAACGAAACTCAATGCCCCGACACTCGCCGGCGACACGTTGTTGAACCTGGCAATGAACGCGTCCTCCGGCACATAACGGACCAATTCCACGCGCATTTGGCGCAACTGCTCGCGCCAGGCGGGTTGGAGAGGGTTGTTGAATTGAACGAGAAACAGACCGCTGGCCGGTGATTCGGCGACCTGGGCCTTAAGCACAGCGCCGGTTTTGGGCGGCGTTGAAATGGTTTCGTTGCGCAACCGGATGACTTTGTCCTGCGCCAAGACACCGACGGCGCCAATGAACAGGCAAAAGCCGGTTCTGAAACCGAGCCGTCTCCGCTCGGCATGGGGCAAATTCACCCGCATAAGCTATTCAAAAACCGCCGTTTCACAAGACACAACGAAGGTTTGCCGCAAGGATAGTGCCAGTTCCGCGGCCAAACCCGGCCCTGCTCCGCGCTGAAAAATCTTTCCCGCGCCTGGACAGCGTTTGTCTGACCCCGTTCGTTAGTCTCGGCGCAAATAGAAAGACAACTTATGAACGGACAACAATTGGAAATGAGATTCGATAGCCAGTTTCGTCCGCTGATTCGCCGCCGGCGCTGTTCGACCCGCGCGCGCTGGTGGTTCGCGCAAATGCGGCAGGTGGTGGACCGCGCCTGGGATTGGGGACCGGCGCAGTCAGCCGGACCCGGACAGGTTTTCCTGCCATCGTCGCAGACACCCGGACAGAATTAGCTCTCAGCGCCACGGAGACGATCGCTTGTCGCGCAGGGGGGCGCATCTCAGTTTCTGCAATGCTAGTGGCACGGGTGTCCAGCCCGTGAGTTTCTGGTTTGGAGCAAACGGGCGGGACGCCCGTGCCACTAGCCGCCCATGCGCCCCCTGCGCCAGATCGCGATCCGATTTCGACTTTGCAACCTGGCGCGGGTAGCGTAGAAATCCCGTTCCGCGCCGGCAGTGGCCAATCAGCTTCCGCCCGCGGCAACGA
>QHPA01000535.1:842-2539 GCA_003218935.1 Verrucomicrobiota bacterium | reverse complement strand
CGCTGCAGCACGAAGGCCACATTCTCCGCGACCGTCAACGAATCAAACAGCGCCGCGCCTTGAAACAGCATGCCGAATTTGCGCCGCACTCCCAGCAACTGCCGCTCGTTCATCCAGGCGACGCTTTCCCCTTCAATGAGCACGTCGCCTTCGTCGGGACTAAGCAATCCGATCAGGTGTTTCAACAATATGCTCTTGCCGCCGCCGCTCCGGCCGATGATGACCACCGATTCGCCCTTCTCGACGCGCAGATCAACGCCGTCCAATACGCGTTGCGGCCCGAAACTTTTTTTCAGTCGCCGGGTCTCGATCATCACGCCCCCAGCAGACGAGTCAAAAACAACGTCAGAAAGAAATTGCTGATCAGAATCGTGATGGAAGAATAAACTACCGCCTCCGTGGTGGCGCGCCCGACGCCTTCGGCTCCTTCCCGACAGTTCATCCCTTTGTAGCAACTGATCAACGCGAGCACGGCCGCAAAAACCACCGCCTTGATGGTGCCCATCAGGATGTGCTGCGGCTGGGTGTATTTCAGCATGTTGTGCCAGGCATAGGCGTGATCAATTCCCAACAACGTAGTCCCGACGGTATAGGCGGCCAGGATTCCTACGCTGATGGACTCCGCGGTCAACAACGGCAGCGCCAATACCGTCGCCGACAACCGGGGCACAACCAGATAATCCACCGGATGTGTGGCCAGAGTCCGCAAGGCGTCAATCTGCTCGGTCACGCGCATGGTGCCCAGTTCCGCCGCCATCGCGGCGCCCACCCGGCCGGCCACCATCAGCGCCGTCAACACCGGCCCCAGTTCACTGCCCATCGCCACGCTCACCACCGCCAGCGTTGCGGTGTCCATTTTTACCTTGTGAAACTGAAAATAGGTTTGGGCGCACAACACCATGCCGGTGAACGCACCGGTGATCAACACGACGGACTGCGATTTCACCCCGATGAAGTAAAGCTGATAGGTCAGGCCGCGCCAGTCCACTCGCTGCGAAAACAGCGAGCGCGCCACTTCCAGCCCGAGCAGGGTGATCCGCCCCAGGCCTTCCAGCCAGCCCAAAACGCGATGCGTTGCCAGGCCGTTCATGTGATGGATTTTTAACCAGCAGCGGAGCGGTTGGCCAGTTCTATCGAGTGCGAAGCTGCTGAGGTTGAGAGCGCCGAATTGCCAGCGTCTTTGCGGCTCGCGGGTACGCTCGCCCTGCCCCTCCAGATAATTATGAAACCAGTCAAAGACCCCACGCGCGGGCGGGTGGTGCTGCGTGACTTAAAACTCAGCTTGAGAGCGCGCCTTCGGCCGCGGCGGTCTGCTTGAAAACCAACTTGTCGACTTCCATAGTGACGTGGATTGGGTCGTTCTCGTGCAGGTGGCCTTTGAGGATTTCCTCGGCCAGCGGGTCTTCCAAATAGCGCTCGACCGCGCGGCGCATTGGCCGGGCGCCGTAAATCGGGTCGTAACCCTTCTCGACCAGGAAATCCTTTGCCTTCTCGTCGAGCTGAAGCTGGATGTTCTTCCCTTTCAATCGGTCCATGACCTTCTTCACTTCGAGGTCCAGAATCTGGATCAGGTCCGGCTTGTTCAACGCGCGGAAAACGATGACATCGTCCAGTCGATTCAGGAATTCAGGCCGGAAAGCTTTCTTGGCGTCGTCCAGAATTTTCTCCTTCATCCTCTCATAGCTCGACTCTTCACT
>QHPA01000535.1:0-729 GCA_003218935.1 Verrucomicrobiota bacterium | reverse complement strand
GTCAATTGACCGCCTCCTTCGTAACCCACATAACCCGGGGGCGAGCCAACCAGCCGCGACACCGTGAACTTCTCCATGTACTCGCTCATGTCGAGCTGGACGAGCGCTTTCGCGTCGCCGAACATGTGTTCGGCCATCGACTTGGCCAGCAGCGTCTTGCCGACGCCGGTCGGGCCGAGCAACGCGAACGTGCCGATCGGCCGCTTCGGATCCTTCAAATCGGCCCGCGACCGGCGGAGCGCCTTGCACAAGGCTGTCACCGCCTCGCGTTGGCCGACCACAACGCGTGACAACTCTTCCTCCATCGCGAGGAGCTTCTGCGCCTCGCCTTGCTCCATGCGTTTGAGCGGGATACCGGTCCATTTGGCGACGACGTGCAGGATGTCGTCCTCGTCCACTTTCACCCGTTTTTCTTCGCGGTTGGCCTTCCACGAGTTCAACACTGACTCCAGCTTTTCCTTGGCCTGTTTCTCCTTGTCGCGCATCGAGGCGGCGCCTTCAAAGTCCTGGTCCTTGATGGACCGTTCCTTGCGCGTCTTGATTTCCTCGATCTCCAGTTCGAGTTGCTTGACATCCGGCGGACGGGTCATCGCGGTGATGCGCGCGCGCGAACCCGCTTCGTCCATCACGTCGATGGCCTTGTCCGGCAGGAACCGGCCGGTGATGTAGCGGTCGGAGAGCCGGACGGCGGCTTCGAGGGCTTTGTCGGTCAAATCGATTTTGTGATGC
>QHPA01000533.1 GCA_003218935.1 Verrucomicrobiota bacterium | reverse complement strand
AATTTGTCTTGGGAATCTCTCCAATGGTTTGACTGGATCGAATTGGCGCGGGGAAAATGAACCGCTGGGTAACCACAAGGAAATCATCGTTGCGTCACGTGAACGCGATGAAGTCGGACATGGCTGCGCAAGACAACGACCATCGCCTGCGACGGCGAGCGTCAAACATCATCTTTGAATAACCGTTACTTCTGCTTCGCTTCGCCGCCGAGCGTGATGTCAAACTTCAGCCGCTTCGGAGGATAACAGCTTGCGCCCTGGCACGCTTGATAAGTCAGAACCGCTGGAATGGTGCGCGGAAGCTTTGCCCGCGCGTCCAGCTCGAGCAGCACGTTGATTTGGAAATCCTCTTCGTACACCGACAGCGGTTTGGCGAGCCCCGTCACTTTTTCCGATTTGCCTTCCGGATACTTGATGGTCGTCACTTTGACGCCGGGCGTTGTCGCCAGCGTCAGCACCGTGGGAATGAAATTCGGTTCGGACGGTTTGTTCGACTGCACATGCCAGTTTTTCTCCAGCTTCACATGGACGACCGCCACAACATTGCCGCCCGCTTTTGCGTCGCCCTGGATTTCGACCTTGTCAAGGCTCGCCGCTTCACCGGGTTTCTTTTGGGTTTCTGCGGCCGCAATGACGAGCGGCATTCCCAACAGTGCGACGAAGACGTAAATGTTTTTCATCTGGGATTTGATGCGAAATTTGCGGATTCGGTTCAAAAAATTATTTCGCCATCGGCCAGTTGGCGGCGACAAGTCCCTTGTAGCCGCCGATCAGCGAATAGACCTTTCGATACCCCATCCGCTGCGCCGCGTCCGCGGTCAGCGCGGAACGATATCCGCCTCCGCAATACATGATGATTTCTGTCTCGGCGTCAGGAACCGTCTTCTCCAGGTCGCGTTCGAGCACGCCCTTGCCGAGGTGAATCGCCTGCTCGGCGTGGCCAGCGTGCCATTCATGGTCCTCGCGTACGTCTATCAAAACGGCCTTCGGGTTACGGGCCAGCCGTTCGCGCGCCTCGTCCACCGTCGTCTCTTTCACCCGCGACCGCGCTTCGTTGACCAGCCGGAGGAATCCGGGTGAGTGCTGCATGAGCCGCAAAATAATCCTGGCCCCAATTCGGTCAACAGAATTTTTGAGCAGGTAGGTTGCTGATTGTCACCAGCGTGGTCTTAAGGCAGATTGTCTGGCAAAGATTTTCTGCGCGCCAGCTGTCGCTCGAACAAGATTCGTAGCCACCGACGTAAGGAGGTGGCCGGAACGACGCTGGGAAATATCCGCCTCCTTACGTCGGCGGCTACGGAAAGCGCAGATGAAATAGACTATGGACGTGAAAAATCTCAACGAAGTGCCCGCCTTCATCACGAAGGACGGCTCGGAAATCCGTGAACTGCTGGCGCATCGCAATTCAGTCATTCGCAACCAAAGCCTGGCCGAGGCGCGCGTGCCGGTCGGAGGCAGCACACTGGAGCACTGCGACGTGAAGCCCGGCGACGCGATCGCGATACCGCCGGGCGAGAAGCACAAAATCTGGAACACAGGCAACGAAGCGTTGAAGCTGCTCTGCTGCTGCTCGCCGGCGTATGAGCACTGTGATACGGTAATCACAGAAACATGAAATCGTCCGTAGTCAGTCGTTTGTCGTCGGTTGTTGCCAGGCTGGCCAGGAGCAGAAGACGAAGGACACCTGACCACGAACAACGAACGATCACCAACATGTATCAACCCCGAAAAGTCCGCCTGTTCGTCAAACCGTATTGCGGCTGGTGCGCGCAGGCGATGGATTGGCTCAATCAGCACGGCATCAAGTATGAAATTTTGGATGTCATCGCCGACGAGAAGGCTTACGAAGAGATGTATCGGCTCTCCGGCCAGACAGCCGCGCCGGTGATTGACGTGGACGGCAAAATTCTAGCCGATTTCGGCGCACGTGAGCTGGCCGCGTTTTGGAAGAGGCCGGAACAGGACAAACCGTGACGATTTATTTAAACCACGAATGGACACGAATCAACACGAATGACATTCGTTGATTCGCGCTCAGCTCGAAAATCTTGTTGGATCCGGTTTATTCGTGTTGATTCGTGTCCATTCGTGGTTAAACAACCAAATGGAAATTGATGAAATCACTTTGAAAGCGCGCCCGCGCCTGCCGGAATGGCTGCGCGTCAGGCTGCCGACCTCGGACACCTTTGCGCGCACGCGGGCGTTGCTCGACGAGCTGAAGCTTCACACCGTTTGCGAAAGCGCCAGGTGCCCGAACCACTGGGAATGCTGGAGCAAAGGCACGGCGACGTTC
>QHPA01000532.1 GCA_003218935.1 Verrucomicrobiota bacterium | reverse complement strand
GCGCGCGTCGCCGAAGCGACTCGCCGGATGGGGCTCAACCATGTTGTGATCACGGCGGTGGCGCGCGACGATTTGCCTGATGGCGGCGCGGACCATTTTCGCCGCACGATCGAAGCGGTGCGCGCGTTGAACCCCGGCATCGTCATCGAAGTCCTCGTGCCTGACTTCAACGACCGCGACGAGTCCATCGAGACCGTGCTTTCGGCGAACCCGCAGGTCTTCAATCACAACCTGGAAACGGTGCGCCGCCTCACGTCGTCCGTGCGGCATCGCGCGACCTACGACCGTTCGCTCGGCGTGCTGGGCAAGGTGAAGGCGAAGCGAGGCGACAGCGTTTACACCAAGTCCGGTCTGATGCTTGGCCTGGGGGAGAGGGAAGGGGAATTATTTCAGGCGATGGAAGATTTACGCCGCGTCGGCTGTGACATTCTCACACTGGGC
>QHPA01000043.1 GCA_003218935.1 Verrucomicrobiota bacterium | reverse complement strand
CTCAGAGAGACATCGACTCTCGAGCCATTTTTCCGCAACCGAGCCGTTTCATAATGCTCGATCCGCTCGCCGTTTTTGAGTTTTTCGAGAATTTTCGCCTCCTCGCCTTGCAGTTCCGGCGGGACCAACAAACTGATCGAACGGCCGACGATCTCTTCGGCCGAGTAACCGAAGATTCTCACCGCGGCCGCGTTCCAGCTCAGAATGGTGCCCTCCAACGTCTCGCCGATAATCGCGTCCCCGGAAGACTCGACGATCGCCGCGAGTTGGTTGCGCGTTGCCTCCGCCCGTTTGCGCTCGGTAATCTCGCGCACGTAACCGGTAAACATCGGCGGGCCGTCGCTTTGAATGCGGGTGATGGCCAGTTCGACAGGAAATTCCCGTCCGTCTGCGTGCATCGCAGTCATTTCAACGCGCTTGCCCAGCACCAGGGCCTCGCCGGTGGCCAGAAAGCGCGACAGACCCTGGCGATGTTTCTCTCGCAGCGAGCGCGGGATGATCAGGTCGCCCATCTCGCGGCCGAGCACCTCCGCGCGGCGAAAGCCAAACGTCTTCTCCGCCGCTGGATTCCACTCGATCACTTTGCCTTCGTGGTTGATGGCAATGATGCAATCCAGAGCCGATTCCAGAGTGGCGCTCTTGAGCGCTTCACTTTCCCGCAGTAATTGCTCGGCCCGTTTGCGTTCGGTCACGTCGCGCAATATGGCCAGTGTGTAAATCTCCCCTTTCAGCTTGTAAGTGCACACCTCCACCTCAAGATCAAATTCGGACCCGCCTCGGCGCAGGCCGCGAGTCGCGTAATGCGTGGGAGCGGCCTCGCTGTTCGCCCGGCGCCGCATGTCTTCCCGAACGAATTCCCTCTGCGACGCCGCGATAAGTTCCAGCACCGATGTTCCCAACAGTTCTTCCGGCCGGCCATAGCCAAACAATTTCAAGTAAGCTGGATTCACCATCACATGATTTCCGGCTTTCGACACGCAAATGGCATCGACTGAGTTGTCAAACATAGCCTGGAGCTTGGTCTGGCTTTCCCGCAGCGCCTCCGCCGTCCGTTTGTGCTCCACAATTTCTGCCAGGAACGCATCGTTCGCGGCGGCCAGCTCCGCGGTGCGTTCCTGAACCCGTTCTTCCAACTCGCAGCGCGCATCGGCCAGTTCGGCGGTGCGCTCCTTGACTCGCAGCTCCAAATCGCCATGCGCTGTCCGCAATGCCTCCTCAGCTCGCTTCCGCTCCGCGACGACCGCGGCAACCGCCACGGCCGTAATACCGGCCACCCCCATGAACGACTGCAAAAAAATGAGTGACTCATTCTGCGAGTCTCTCACAAAGGGTCCGTAGCCGTGCAGCGTCCCCCAGATTGCAATCCCCGAAAGCACACAGGTCATTGTCACCGTTTCACGCTCCCCAAAACGGAACGCGGCCCAGATCAGGGGTGGAATGCACAGAAATGAGAGCGGATAACTTTTGACTCCAGCAGGCAGCAACCCGGCGAAGACGACTTCACAAACCAGGAACAAAACCACCAAAAATAGAGCGGCTTCAACCGCCTTGGCCCGGCTCCATCGCAAGCGCGGTTTCGCGCTCCAGAGGACAAAAAACGGGGTCACGATCAGGGCGCCGACGGCGTCCCCCAACCACCAGGTCAGCCAGATAGTCCCGTAGTTGGACGCGGTGGCGGAGCCGCCCAGCGAAAGGCTGGCCACACCGATTGTGGCGCTCACCGCTGTGCTCGCCGTCGCGGCCAGCACCGCAAATTTGAAAAGAGTTCGCGGATGATCGAAGGCCGCGCGACCGCCGGCGAACCTGTTCACCAGGCACGCGCCCAGCAAGGCTTCGAGGGTGTTGCCGGCGGCGATGCCGAGTGAGGTCACAACCGAGCCGGCCGTCGTGATGTTCACGAGGAAAGCTCCCAGAAAAATCACCGGCCAAACGCGATACCCAAGCATGAGCAGGCCCGCCAGAGCGATTCCCGTGGGCGGCCATACCGCCGTCGCGTTCGCATGGACGAAGGCCAACCTCAGGCCAAGCTTGCCCGCGACGAAGTAAACGGTCAGCAACACCAACAGGGCTCCAAGACTTTCCGACCTCCGTGCAAAAGGACTTTCGCTTTTTGTCACTTGCACAACCTCAGTGTTGGGAACAGCTCATCGCCGGGTTACGATGCGCTGAAAAGCCTAGGCGAAAACAGAACAACTGTCAAAGGAACCCTTTGGACGGTCTACGCCTTCGCGGGGGACACGCCTTCCAAAACATGCGACCTGGAACCGTATAAGAGCTTAATCGATTTGGCTTGTTTACTCGGTCCCTGGGCGCCATCCTGTCAGCTGTCAGTCCGGCACAAGCGTTTGAGTGATCTGAAAAATTTTATGGCCACGCAGACCAATACGACCAATTTGAAAACGCCACTCCAAAATCTCGAGGAGTGGGAGGATTTTTTGAAAGAACGCTATCCGGAAGTGCCGGAGAAAACCGGAGCCTTCAACCCCGGCAAAAAACAGGAAGAGTTTCGCAACTACGAAGCCACCGCGCGGCCCACGGTGCGGGAATTCTATCGCCTGAACCATCGCTATCAGACCTTTGATTTCGTGCAGTCGAAGAAACGCGAATTTTTGTCGCTCGACCGACGGAAAATGGGGATCTGGGAGGCGATGGAGTTTTTGAACACGCTGGTGGACGACAGCGATCCCGACACCGACCTTTCTCAGCTCGAGCATTTGTTGCAGACCGCGGAACAAATCCGCAAGGACCGCCATCCGCGCTGGTTCATCCTCACCGGGTTGATTCATGACCTGGGGAAAATCCTCTGCCTGTTCGGCGAACCGCAGTGGGCGGTGGTGGGCGACACTTTCCCCGTCGGTTGCGCCTGGTCGGAACAAATCGTTTTCCACGGGTTTTTCGCCGACAACCCGGACAGCCGTGAGCCGAGGTATCAAACCCGGCTCGGCGTTTACCAAGCAGGACGCGGTCTCGACCAGGTTCAGATCTCCTGGGGCCACGACGAATATTTGTACCACGTCGTGAAGGATTATCTGCCCGAAGAGGCGCGCTACATGATCCGCTACCACTCCTTTTACCCGGCGCATCGCGAGGGCGCTTACACCTACCTGATGAACGACGGTGACAAGGCCATGTTTAAATGGGTTCGGGCCTTCAACCCTTACGACCTTTACACCAAAAGCAACGAACGACCAAATGTGAGCGAACTGCGGCCGTTCTACGAAGAGTTGATCACCGAATATTTCCCGGCTCAATTGCGCTGGTAGGTTCCCAACCCAAACAAAATCCGCAGCGAACAGAGTGGGGCCCAGATTTGGCTTTCCACTTGGCCCTGACGCTGCTAAAAATTGCCGCCGTGAAAAGGACAAAACTTTTAATCGCCCGGCTCATATTCTCAATTCTGTGTCTCTCCGCGTTGTCCATTTCAACCACGCTGGGCGACGACGCGCGTGCCGGCGCTGCCGCTCCAAAACCGGCCAACGACGCCACAGAGCCGAAGAAAGAAGCACCGGAACCAAAGAAGGAAAGCGCCGAACCTGCGAAAGAGGACGCCGAGGCGAAGCTGCTGAAACTGTTTCAGGAAGAGAAGCCCATCACCAACACCCTGGGCACGGTGATGGTGTGGTTGCCCGCCGGTTATCGTGTCGCTCAATATGAAGTCACCCAGGCCCAGTACCAGCAGATCATGAAGGACAACCCGAGCAAATTCCCCGGCCCGCAGTATCCCGTTGACAGCGTGACGTTGAGCGAGGCGAGCGAGTTTTGCAAGAAACTCACCGACGGAGAAATTGAAGACCACAAACTGCCCAAAGGCTACTCTTATTCTCTTCCCTCAGAACAACAATGGGAATACTACGTGGATGAGGCCGACTTGAAACAGTCGGTGACCGGTTACTATGGCGATCGCAAGAACCCGGAAAACGTGGGCCTGTTTCCACCCAATAAATTCGACCTTTACGACACGCGAGGCAACGTTTGGGATTTGTGCAACGACAACGTCGCCCGTGGAGGGTCGTGGCGCAGCTACGATGACTACGTGTTTATCCAATTCCGTTACGTGGCGGAACCAGATAAGAGGTACGACGACGTCGGCTTCCGCGTCGTGCTGCAAGGAGAAAGTGGCGTCGTCCAGCAGAGCGCGCCGTCGCCAGGCAAGTAGAGGAGAAATTCGTTTCGGCCCTGTTGGCGAACACAGTCGGCATGGTGCGCGCTGCAGGATTTGAACCTGCGACCCCCAGTGTGTGATACTGATGCTCTACCGCTGAGCTAAGCGCGCTTTGGAGGCCGAAAAACCGATGGGAACCGTTGGTTTTTATAGTCTTCCTGCCATTTGTGGCGCGTCGGAAAGTGCTCCATTCGTCAACCGCTTTCAAGCAAAAATGATGCAGAAAAGGTGTTCGCTGCGCTCAGAAACAGGCGGCCGTGCCTTCAAACGCACACCCATTTCGATAGGTGGCGGCATGAGATGTGCGGTTTTTGAGACGCATGAATGGCGATACCTTGGGATGTCCGGTGTGCGGTGGAATTATGAATCGGGTGAAAGTGTTGCCGAACAAATTAGTGCGGTTCAGATGCACCTGCGGTCACTGTGAAGATGTGAAGGAAAACACGCCATCGCGTCGCGACAACGCACAGAAACCTCTCGCCGTCGAAGGCTTTCACGAATTGCCGTGATGCCTCAGTCAAGAAATTCACGGGCTCAGTCGACTTTCGTGGGCAGAGTGCCAAGAAAACCGACCAGCTCCTCAGCCACAGCCAGCGCCTCCAGAGCCGCGTCTTTTTCCGCCCGCCGCATCGTCTCGTTCAAATTCAAAAACCGACGAAAAATCTCTCAGTCACGGCGAGGAGCCGCATCATGCCTTACCGGGCAGCCACGAACAATCTGTGGAAAAGCAGTCCGCATCGCGACCTGCTCCACTTCGATTTCTCTCATCAGCGTTGTTCTTGCCGCCGGGCCAATTCCCTGCTAGCGTGCCACGCCGTGAGACCAAAACGATTCTTCGCTGCTCTGGTACCGGGCTTCTTGTTGGCCACCCATTCATACGCTCAGCCAACGCAGTTGATGATCGAACGCAACTCCGGCCCTGCCCGGCTGGGCGTCATCGGTGAAGCGAACCATGACTACGTGCTGGAAGCCTCCGCCAGCAATATCAGTTCCAATGGTTGGCAGCCGCTGATCACCGCGACGCTGACGAACTCGCCTTTGGTGTGGTTTGACTCGGCCTCCGCACTTATGCCGCAGCGCTTCTACCGCGCAATGAAACTGACCGACCCCGCCTCTCCCGTGGTTGCGCCGGATTTTCGTCTGATTGACCATCTGGGCCGCTCGCGCGAACTCAAGTACCACCTCGCTGACACGAACGTCCGTTCCATTGTGCTCATTTTCACCGGCAACGGCTGCGGCAAAGTCCTGGAAATGGTCTCGGCCATCAAATCGTTGCGCGACCAGTTCAGTCCTCAAGGCGTCCTGTTCTGGATGGTGGACGCCAACGCCGCGGACAACCCCTCCAACATCGTCGCCGAAGCCAACGCGCGGGGGATTGACCTGCCCATCCTGCACGACCGGGCTCAACTGGTCGCGCGCGAGTACGGCGCCCGAACAACGCCCGAGGCCTTCGCTCTGAAGAAAGTTTCCGACCCCTGGACAACCAACTGGGCCGTCTTTTATCGCGGCGCGATTGACGATCGCGTCGGTCCATCGCCGACAAACACCACGCAATACTATCTGGCGAACGCGCTCACCGCTGTGCTGGTCGGGCAGCCGGCGGCGATCACCAGCGCCAGGGCCGACGGTTGCACCGTCACATTCAATCCGCCACAAAACGCCGCCTATTCATCGGACATCGCGCCGCTGCTTCAGGCGAGGTGTGTGCTATGTCATAG
Organism: Verrucomicrobiota bacterium; assembly: GCA_003218935.1. GTDB lineage: Bacteria > Verrucomicrobiota > Verrucomicrobiia > Limisphaerales > AV2 > AV2. The sequence goes on along the minus strand of QHPA01000043.1, from coordinate 51 downwards.
CCCGGGTAACATCGCGCCCTGGGCGATGACGAACTATGACATCGTTCAAAG
>QHPA01000042.1:1876-8104 GCA_003218935.1 Verrucomicrobiota bacterium | reverse complement strand
CGAACACGCGGCCGAGGTTGTTCCAGTCGAACGCGCCGACGAACCGTTCGTCACCATAGGAGAGCTCCTGCCGGCCCACCTTGGCCGTGAGCGGAAATGCTTTGGCATCGCCCAGCCAGACGTAAGCCTGGCGCAAATCAAAGGGGCCGTCCGATTCAGGGTTAGGATTCCGGTCATCGCCGGTGGACGAGCTGCCCTGCCCTTCGACAAACGCGGCGAACCAGGGGCATGGCTGGTAACCCAGGTGCACCCGTTCGCGCAGCAAAAGATAGGTGTTATCCGGGTCTCCGCCGACTTTGCGAAAGTCCACCGCGCCGGCTTGTCCCGCTGCGGCGAAATATTCCTTGTGCTCCTCGCGAGCCCGGAATTGGCCGCCAATGTCCCAGGACCTGAAGAAATCCGATTCGCTTCGCAGCCAGTCATTCATCAGCCCGGCGCCGGGGGAAGCGGAGACGGACCTGGAGATGGCGGACGCAACGCTGTTTGTGCCGTCGGTTGTCGAGGGAGATTTCTCTTCGGCGTAAGCAGCGTTGGCGATGGCAAGCAACATGGCGCCCGCCGTCAATGTTCGAGGAAGTGGTCGCATGAGGTTATGGCAACTTTGATGTTGGTTGGGCCGGACCGGGTCCAGGACATTTGATTGGGGCTGGGAAAATCTTTGTTCTGCGTGAAGGTTCGCTTGGCCTCAGCGTGTTCCACCGGCCATAGACAGCGAGGCCGCAGATCTGGCGGCTTTCCGCGACGGGAGCTGCGGTTCCGTTTTGTTTCGAGCATCGGGGTCTTCGGCTGAAACGGGAGTCGAAACGGCTTCCCGGCGCGTCTGGTTTTCCAGGAACGCAACCAATTGTTCCCGCAAGCGGTAATAATCCGGATGCTCCATGACCTCCTTGCGATGGCGCGGGCGAGAAAACCTGACTTCGAGAATGCCGCCGACTTCAGCGGCCGGTCCATTCGTCATCATCACGATGCGGTCGGCAAGAAATAGCGCTTCATCCACGTCATGCGTCACCATCAGCGCTGTCTTTTGATCTTTGCGCCAGAGATCAAGGAGGACCTGTTGCAGTTCAAAGCGCGTGAGCGAGTCCAACATGCCGAATGGCTCGTCAAGCAGCAGCAGCTTCGGGGAAAGCGCGAAGGCGCGCGCGATGCCGACGCGTTGGCGCATGCCTTGCGACAATTCGGCGGGCTTTTTGTCCATCGCATCGGCCAGGCCGACAACGCACAAATAATACTCGGCTATTTGTCGTCGCTCCTCCCGCGCCGCGGTGTAGAACACCTGGTTCACACCCAGCATGACGTTTTCAAATGCCGTCATCCACGGCAGCAGGCACGGAGACTGAAAGACCATGCCGCGGTCGGGTCCGGGTCCGGACAGTTCCTTTCCCGCGAGAATGATGGCTCCGGCGGTAATTTCGTTAAGCCCGGCAATCATCGAGAGCACGGTTGACTTGCCGCACCCGGAGTGGCCGATCAGGCAAACAAACTCGCCTTTCCTGATGGAGAGGTCGAACTCCTTGACGATGATGTCCGGGCCGTCGGGCGACGGGTAAATCTTGGTAAGCCTGGAGAGGATGAGGTAATCGCTCATGAATGGCTCTCCAGGGTCTCTTTCCTGATCTCGTGGCGCCGGATCGGTCGGCGGCGGGAACCGAGGATGCTTCGGGGAGCGTTCAAATCTTCCGGCTCAATGTCGGGCAGGAAAAGTTTCCTGCTAACAGTGACATGCCTCCTCCCTCCGACACCGAGCAGATATTCAACAACCTCCCGCCGGATTTGCCGGAAGTGGGGATCGTGGTTGATGGCCTTGCGATCGCGCGGCCGCGGAATGGGAACGGCAATCGACGGTCCCAGTGTGGCGTTCGGCCCCGCGCTTAAAGGAATGATGCGGTCGGACAGATAAATCCCTTCGTCAACGTCGTTGGTAATGAGCACGATGGTCTTCTTGTGCTCCTCCCAAATGCGGCCGATTTCATCCTGCAACGTCGAACGGGTGAGGGCGTCCAACGCGCCCAGCGGTTCGTCGAGCAACAGAATTTGCGGGTCCATTGCCAGCGCGCGCGCGACTGAAACACGTTGCCGCATGCCGCCGGAGAGTTCGCCGGGGCGTTTGTCGCGGGCTGGTGTCAGGTTGACCATGGCGATGTATTTCTCGGTGTGCTGCTGCTTCCTGGCGGGAGCCCAGTTGCAGAAGACCTGATCCACAGCGAGGTAAATGTTTTCAAACACGCTGAGCCATGGAAGGAGCGAGTAGTTCTGAAAAACGATTCCGCGGTCAGGACCTGGGTCGGTTATTTCGAGGTCGTTCAGCGTGATGGTTCCGGCATCAGGCTTTATCAGGCCGGCGATCAGGGAAATCAGCGTTGTCTTGCCTGCGCCGGAATAACCGACAATGGCCACGAACTCGCCGCGTTCGATCTCCAGGTTGATGTCCTTGAGCACCTCGCTGCGAGAACCGTAGCCTTTCGAGACAGTTTTAAGTTCCAAAAACGCCATCGGAGATTTGCGATTTATGATTTAGGATTTGCGATTTCATCGCGGTGCGGAAATGTTCCGCGCATGACATGTAAGTTCGAGTTGGTGAAGATTTTGAGCGCTACCGGCACGACCGCCCACGATGGTAAATCTAAATCATATGTTTCTCAGACTGTTTTGAATCGCCGCTCCACCAAACTCATCAATCGGTCGAGAACGAACCCGATGACACCGATGGTCAGGATGCAAAGAATGATGTGTTCGTAGATGAGCGCATTGTATTCCTGCCAAAGGAAACCCCCGACTCCAGGCGAACCAGTAAGCATTTCCGCCGCGACGATGACCAGCCAGGCGATGCCCAGGCTAAGCCGAAAACCCGTGAACATGTAAGGCAGCGTGGCGGGAATCAGCACCTTGAAGAGCGTCCTCGTGCGCGAGAGTTTGAGCACTTTGGCCACGTTCAGATAATCCTGCGGGATCGAGCGGACGCCGACTGCCGTGTTCAGGACCGTGGGCCACATGGCGCAAACGGCAATGGTGAACACCGCCGCCGGTTGGGATTTCTGGAACAGAATCAGCCCGAGCGGCAACCAGGCCAGGGGCGAGACAGGCCGCAGGATTTGAATAATCGGGTCAAAGCTCTTGCTGAAAAATTTCGAAAGGCCGAGCATGAAACCGATGGGCGTGCCGACCAACAGAGCGACGGTGTAGCCCTTCACCACCAGCACGAGCGAATACCACGTGAAGCGGAGAATGCCCTGATCGAGTTCGCCCCGTTTTTCAAACGGCTTCATGATGTAAGGCTTGCTGGCAGTCCAGGTCCTGAGCGGGCCGGGCAGGTCTTTCGACCATGTCGTGCTGGCCATCTGCCAGAGCAACAGGACAACCACTGCGCCGAGCAGCGGCAGGATGAGCCAGTCGAGTTTGAATTCCGATCGTCTGTTCGTGATCATATTTGGAAACTCACGGCTCCGCCCTCTCCTCGGGGAGAGGGGTGAGGGCGAGCCTTCCTCTCCTCCATTTCAATTCTCGGGCTTTGCCGGTTCATCCTTTCAGATTGTTGACTGGAAAACTTTTGGCGTATTCCTCCGGCTTCACCGGATCAAAAGTCGCGCCGTCGAACAAGGTTTCAGACTCATTATTCTGCCCGCCGTGCGCGTAGCCGATTTCCTTCATCGCTTCTTCGTAGAAGTCCGCGCGCATGACCTGTTTGGCCACGCCGGTGTAGTCCGGCGCGCTGTCCACCATGCCCCAACGACGGAATTGCGTCAGCCACCACATCGCGTATTTCGGCTGTGGATAATTGCAGTTGCGCTCGTGAAAAATCATGTAATTCGCGTCTTTCTTCTTCCGGCCGTCGCCGAAGTCATAGTCGCCGAGCAGGCGTCCGAGGATGATCTCCCTGGGACAGTTGATGTAGGTGGGTTGAGAGACGATGGCAGCCTGCTCGGGCCGATTGTCCAGATTGTCCAGCCACACGCTCGCTTCGTGGAGCGCTTTGAGAACCGCTTTGATCGTACGGGGATTTTTTTCGGCGAACTCAGCCAGAAACGCGCAGACTTTCTCCGGATGATCTTTCCAGATGTCCTGAGTGTTGAGCGAAGTGAAACCGATGCCATCCGCGATGGCCCGCGCGTTCCACGGTTCGCCCACGCAGAAGCCGTCCATCTTGCCGATCTTCATGTTGGCGACCATCTGCGCGGGCGGAATGGTGATGAGCGCGACGTCTTTGTCCGGGTTGATGCCGCCCGCGCCCAGGTAATACCGCATCCACATGGCGTGTGTGCCGGGCGGAAACGTCATGGCAAAGGTCATCGGCGTCCCTTTTGCCTTCGCTTCATCGACCAGCGGCTTCAGCACTTTGGGGTCGTCCTTCACTGCGCCTTTCAATTCCTTCTTGAGCGTGATGCTTTGGCCGTTGCGGTTGATCATCCAGGGAATGATCATCGGTTTCTTCGGCGACCCGAGCAGTCCCATCGTCGAGGCGATCGGCATGCCGGTCAGCATGTGCGTGGCCTGGATGTCGCCGTTGGACAGTGCATCGCGAATCGCGGCCCAACTGGCCCCCTTGGCGACGGTCGAGTTGATGCCGTATTTTTTGAAAAGTCCTTTTTCGTGCGCGATGACGATTGAGGAACAATCGGTCAACGCGATGATGCCAAATTTCAGCTCGGAGGTTTCGGGCGCGTCGCTGGCGTAAAGGCCGCCGATCCATCCGCGCGGCAGAGCGCCAAATAGCGCAGCGAGACCAAGCCCCCTGGCGGCTGAGCCGAGGAACTGGCGGCGGCTGAGTTCAGAGGCTGACGCCGGCTGACTCTCTGGCTGCGAGCGCTTCAGGGTGTTTGTTTTCGGATTCAATCAGGTCAAGTTCGTTGGTGGCTGCTCGTTTTTCACATCTGGCCGCAAGCGCGGCGGCGGTTCGAGCACCAGCGGGGGCGATGCCAGCATGAGCAAAAGCGAGAGGGATTCCGTTAATGGCGAAAATGAATGCAACTCATGCGCGCGAACGCCAACCCGTATGCCAGCGCGAGAGGCGCGCTTTACGCCGCTTCCGCCGAGGCGAACATTCTTTCGCGGACGAAAAAGATTCCTGCTTGAAGCAGCTATTATTGGCCCGACTACGTCTGTGTGAACGCCGACGCTGTTGTCTTTTGAACAAGGTGAGTCTGATCGGCGCGGCACAAAAGCTGCACATGCCAGCGCTGGAAATTTGGCGCATCAATCACAGCCGTTGTCGGAATGACATGAATGGGAGCTGTTCCTGAATGAATCAGCCGCTCGACACCAGGCAACTGCGCGCGTTCGCAACGCTCGCGCGCACGGGAAGCTTCACGCTCGCCGCGAAGGAACTGTACCTCTCGCAGTCTGCGGTGAGCCACTCGATGAAGGCGCTGGAGCAGGACGTGGGCTGTCGCCTTTTGGACAGGATGGGCAAAAAAGTTTTGCTGACCCAGGCCGGCGAACAGTTGCTTCATCATGCGCAAAAGATTTTGTCGGAGATGGGTGAAGCTCGCGCGTCGTTGCAACAACTCGGCAAATGGGGCCGCACCCGACTGCGCGTCGGCGCCAGCCCGACCGCGTGTCAATATATTTTGCCGGCGGTGTTGCGCGAATTTAAGGAAAGTTTTCCGCGATGTTTGATCAGCGTGGAACCGGGCGACACGTCCGAGGCGATCGCGTTGCTGCGCGAAAACAGAATCGATCTGGCGCTGGCGCTCGAGCCGAAGAACGAGGAGAAGATGGATTTTCATCCGCTGTTCACGGACGAAATGGTCTTTCTAACGAGTCCATCGCATCCGTGGGCGACGGCCGGGCACGTGACGCGCGAGGAAATTCCGCGCCAACACTACGTCCTCTACAACAAGAACAGTTACACGTTTCGATTGGTTGAAGAATATTTCCGTGCCGAAGACATGGTGCTGAACACGGTTATCGAATTTGGCAGCATGGAGGCGATCAAGGAATTGGTGAAGCTCGGCCTGGGCGTGAGCATCCTCGCGCCGTGGATCACGCAAAAGGAACTGCAGGAGAAGTCGCTGGTTTCCCTGTCGCTGGGCCGACGCAAACTGAAACGGACCTGGGGCATCACGCATTGGCGCGGACGCCGGTTGAGTCTGGCTGAGGAAACTTTCGTCAACCTTTGCCGGACGTTCACGGAGGAGCTGGCGCAAAAGTCAGCGAGCCGTCACGCGGCTTGAACAACAGAGCGCTCAGAGACTTATTCCAGTACAGGCGAGAGCCAGGCGCAATTCCGGG
>QHPA01000042.1:0-1857 GCA_003218935.1 Verrucomicrobiota bacterium | reverse complement strand
CGGTTCAGCGAGCACGAACTCGGTCAAAACTGTCCAATGCGTCAAGTCGGCTGAGCTTTGAACCTCGCAACGCCGGCCCGACGCCCCAGTGAGAGTGAGCTGAAAAGCACCGTTCAAGAGTGCCTTTTCCTGGCCCAGATGCAACACCGCGCCGCTTTCCAGAATCGTCCCGTTCGCCCCCACAGCCACAAAATGGCCGTTGCCGAAAGCAACCGCCGTGAGATCGTTGGTGACGCCTGACGCGCGCGGGGCCCAAGTCGTCGCGTCGGTTGAAGTAAGAATCGTGCCACCTCGCCCCACCGTTGCGAATACCCCATCGCCATATGTGATACCGAGGAGGTTACCGCTGATTCCCGAGTTCCTCTGGGTCCAAGCGGCACCGTCAGTCGAAGTAAGAATCACGCCGCGAGCACCCACAGTTACAAAAGCGCCGTTCCCAAAGCAAACGGCGAGGGGTTCAATTCCTGCGCTGGAAAAGTGCGATTTCCAAACAATCCCATTTGTGAAAATGTAGAAGCTAGATATTCCGCGATACATGCCTGATTCTGTTGCTGCGAATTGACCGTTCCCGTAAGCGATACTGTTTAGAGAAGTTTCGAAAAGTCCTGAACTGTTAAGTTTCCACGTGTTCCCATTTGTAGAAGTGTATATGTTCGAACCCACCGCCACAAACAAGCTGTTGGCATAGGTCACAGTTGTAAAGGAGGTGCCAGAAAGTGAAGTTGTCCAATTCAATCCATCCGGTGAAGTAAGGGGTCTGTTTCTTCCCACAGTCACGTGCAGACCAACTCCAAAGGCGATGTCGAAAAGACTACCTGTGCCACTAGGAATGGTCTGTTGAACCCAATTGACGCCGTCCGATGAAGTAACGATCACCCCCAGACCCGGATAAATTTGTAACGGAGTTCCTCCAACTGCCACGAACCGATCATTGCCGTAAGCGATGCTGTAAAGCAAGTTCGTCGACGGCAACGGGCTGGAGCGCAGAGTCCAGGTGTCCAAACCGTCGGCGGCCCCGAGGCATTGCAACCAAAGGATCGCGCACAGCCTCAAAATCATCAGAACGCTTCTCATGGAATTCCTGGTCAATTGGGAATTGTTGGCAGCTATTCAGCAATGCTGGTGCCACCGGGTTTTCTGGTCAAAGCCGCCTCGTTGCTCGGCGATCATTTCCTGTCCCCGGTGAATTTTCACGCAAAAGGTGTGAAAATCACGCATTCCCGGTTAATCCGATGCGGTGCTCAGAAGGTCAAGGCGGCGCGACGCCAAACTCTACCGCGCCGTTGACATCCAGCTGGTCATCTTTTACCAAGGCGACATGAAAATCATTCGCTCTATTCTAGTTGTTTCAAATTTGTTTGGAGGACTGAATCCCCTTCGCGCAGCCGATGCCCCAACAGAATTCAAAGTCAGCGAATTCACTTTCACCCGGCCGGCAAGTTGGGAATGGGTGGAATCGGCGTCGCCGATGCGCAAGGCGGAACTGAAGGTGCCGGACACCAAAACGAAGGCGAAGGCGGAAGTGGTCTTCTATCATTTCGGAGCCGGCAGCGCCGGGGGAACGCAAGCAAACGTGGAACGGTGGCTTCGGCAATTTGAGGAACCTCGCGACCGGATCAAAGCGAAGAGCGAGGATGTCACCATCGGCAAGCACAAGGTGACCTTTGTCTCGGCGGAAGGAACTTACAAGAGCGGCATGCCGGGCGGCCCGCAGACACCGATGCCGAACTACGCGCTGATGGGCGCCATCATCGAGTCCGGTGAGGGCAGCGTGTTCGTGAAAATGACCGGGCCGAAGGAGTTGACGAGGTCCGCAGCCGCGGATTTTAAGAAGATGGTTGAAGGCGCGTTGAAGTA
>QHPA01000041.1 GCA_003218935.1 Verrucomicrobiota bacterium | reverse complement strand
GGCGTAGATCTCGACCCGGTTGCAAGTGGAGAGAATCACCGCCTCATCCGCCACGCCATTCGACCGCAGCTGCTGCAGTGCCTCCGGTATTTTCGCCTCGGCAAACGCAAACCGTTCCCGCAACTCGACGGGCGAAGTGCGATGACTCAGTCCAGTAACGACGATGGGCATGTTAAGAAATGCGGAGCGCGGAATGCAGAATGCGGAATGCAGAATGCGGAATGACACCGAAACGCATTTTGGCCCTCGACGCTCGATTCAGCTTGATCTGCATAGGCTCAGTGATGAATCGGCGACATCAGATTGACTCCCCAAAACGTCAGCAGCACAAAAAGGAAACAGCCAACTGCGCCCCAGGCGAAACGCCGACCGCCTTGCGCGAACCGCCAGTTCATGATCAGCAGCGCAAGATACAGCAGCCAAACCAGGATTGACCAATGCACTTTGGGGTCGTCGACGTAACTGACGCCTTCCGGCGGCTTGAGCCGGACCGCTCCAATCACCAGCCCCGCGGTGAGCAGGACGAAACCCGTCACCATCAGCCGACCGATGACCAGCTCGAGCCGTTGAATCGGCGGCAGCAACGAAAAGATCGCGCGCATCTTGCGGAATTTCAGGTCATGCTCCTGAGTCAGATACATCAAACCGGCCACCGAACTGAGCCCGAACGCACCGTAAGAAAGAAGGATCAACGCCGCGTGCAGGCTGACCCAATCGTGTTTGAACTCGGGACGTGCCCCGTAGGAGTTGTCCAACCCCGGCATCAACGCGAAGACGCCGACGCAAAACAAAAGGGGCGCCGCGAATGCACCCAGGAATCGAAGGCGCGGCCAAAGTCCGACAACCAAGTACGTTGCGACAATCGTCCAGAGCAGGAACAGGGTCGCTTCGTAGAGATTGTTGACCGGGCAGCGATCGAAAGAGAAGCCGCGTTTGAACATCGCGGTGGTGTGGAAAATCGCCGCCAGCAACAGCAGACCGTAGTTCACGCGGTCATGCTGGCGAAAGCCTTTGCGCCAGAGAAACACCGAGTAAATCGCGCTGAGGCCGTAAACCATTACCGCCGCCAGAAAATAATCCCGACCGGACCCGTGCATCAAGTCAGGTTAATCCAGCCGAGAGCCTCTGCAAGCCGCAATTGGGGCGCTAACCGGCTGTGGGGCGCATCCCGGTTTCTTGCAGGGCGCAGGGCGGCTACTGGCACGGGCGTCCCGCCCGTTTGCTCCAAACCAGAAACTCACGGGCGCGACACCCGTGCCACCAGCATTGCAAGAAACTGGGATGCCCCACAGTCTGTGAAACCTGGATTGAACAAACCGCTGCGGAAAGATGCGCCGATTCGCAACCGGGCGGGTTCGCTGACTTTGGAAGGGCTGTAAGCCGAATTCTGTCTGCGTCCCTTGCGGGACGGAGAGAACCATTTGTCTGAGCAGCCAGTACCCGGGACCTGACCGCAAAGTGGGACAGGCTTCCAGCCTGTCTTTTCTTCCCGCGACAGGCGAGACGCCTGTCCCACTCTGGGCATGGAGCGGGCCGCTCCGCGGTCCCCTATTTGGCCTTGCACCCGATGGGGTTTTCCGTGCCTCCGCGCTTGCGCTTGGAGCGGTGGGCTCTTACCCCACCTTTTCACCCTTACCCAAACTGAAACCGGCGGTCGTAGACCGCCGCTACAGCTTCAGGCGGTTTAAGTTTCTGTGGCACTGTCCGTCGGCAGGCCTCGCGGCCTGGCCGCCTGCGTATATCCCATTTCCGCCTCCTTACGTCGGCGGCTACAGGTTACGCGGCATCGCGCCCTGTGGTGTTCGGACTTTCCTCCCCCGGCTCGCGCCGGAAGCGGTCCTCCGCCCTTCCAAAATCAAAGAACAGCCTACAGCCTATCGGCCTGCGAACGGAAAGCAAGTCAGGGATTGGAGGTATTCGTGAAAACCTTGCTCCAGATTTCATCGTTCTTGATGGGAGCGTTGGGAATAAAATTCCAAGCGAAATCAGGCACGAAGTTCACAATCCTGGAACGAATGCGTGCTCCCACACGATGGTCTTCGTTCCAGAGTTGTTGAAACGGAAAAGAACGTATTGTTGACCGTCGGAATTTGTGGTTCCGACAAAAGTCAGATCGATACGAAGTTTCTTTCGGGAATCCGAGAGAAGTAACAGGCACCTCAACGCAAGGACGCCGCAGATCAATACGAACGACCCGACGATGACCTTTTTTCGCATTCGCGCCGCCCCACGATCCACTGGCGGATTAGCAGCCAACCTACTCCGCCACCGCCAGGCTCATGTCGCGCGTGTAGTAGAGGATGCGGCCGCAATTCGGGCAGGAAACGATCTCCTGATTGCCCTGGCAGGTAACCATCACCTGGCGTTGCAGCTTCATGTGGCAACCGCCGCAGACTCCGTGCGCGACGCCGACCACTACATTTTCGCCTTTGCTTTTGCGGAGGCGTTCATAGCGAGGCAGAATACCTGCATCCACTGCAGCTGCCAGTTGGTCGCGGTCGGCTTCCAACTCTGCCAGCTCCTTTTTCAGATTTTCTTCGCGTGCCGTCAAATCCGCCATCTGTCGATCGGCCGATTTTTTCGCATCGTCAGCCATCCTGGTCGCGGCCGCGGCTTCCTTTTGGGCGGCCTCAGCCTGTTCCATCAGTTCCAGTTGTTGGTCTTCCAGTTTGAAGATGTCCCGCCGGGCCGTTTCAATTTCGTGGGCCAACGCGCGGTACTCGTCGTTCCTCTTGGTCTGAAATTGCTGGAGGGAATATCTCTCAATCGCCTGCTTTTTCGACTCGACCTCGAGTTCAAGTTTCTTGCGGTCGCTTTCGAGCTGTTTGCTCCGTTGCCTGGCCACGTCGAGGGCTGCCTGGGAGGAGGCGGTTTTAGCCTCAAGCGCCTGGCGCTCCGGCTCGATGTTGGCCAGTTCGGCCCGCAGCCGGGAGATTTTGCGGTCGCGGTCCTGGAGGATCAGCAGTTTTTCGATGGCTTCCAGCATCTGGACATCCGGCAGGTTATCGGGCAGGTTGATGCAAGTCAATGCGGGGGAAAAAGTAGCTGCGCGAATCGACGATTTTTGAACGTTTAGCCCGACAAATGCTTCAAAGTCGTTGAGCGACGGCCCCTGGAAAGAATGGAAAATATGAATCTACTCAAGTCTCACGTCGGTCTTCTTGCCTTGCTGGGAACCTCGGCGCTGTCGCCTCTGCCGTTGACCGCGAGGGAAGCTTCTCCCGCAATAGATTTGGCGCGACAGCTCAACCAGGCCTTCATCGAGGTGGCGGACCAGGCTTCGCCGGCCGTCGTGGTCATCCGGGTTGCCCACAAGCCGGATTACAGCGAGCCTGGCGACGACGACAATCCGTTCTTCGACCTGGTGCCGGAGCTGCGCAAGCGCTTCGAGGACCAACTCAAGAAACGCCGGCAGCTCCGGCGCAACGCGGAACCGATTTACGACAGTCAAGGATCGGGAATCATCCTCCGCGAGGACGGTTACATCCTGACCAACAGCCACGTGGTAGATGGCGCGGAGAAAATCATGGTCCGGCTCAAAGACGGCACCGAGTACGAAGGCACAGAAATCAAAGGAGATTCGCAGTCAGACGTGGCCGTAATCAGGATCAACGCGAAGAACCTGACCGTGGCGAAATTGGGAGATTCCTCCAAAACTCGGGTGGGCGAATTCGCCATCGCCATCGGCGCGCCGTTCGAGCTGGACTACAGCGTCACGTTCGGCCACGTCAGCGCCAAGGGCCGCCGGGTCTTTTCCGATCGCATTATGCTGGATCAGGATTTCATCCAGACCGACGCGAGCATCAACCCCGGCAACAGCGGCGGACCGCTGGTCAATATTGACGGCGAGGTAATCGGCATCAACACGCTCATCCGGGGCATGCGCACCGGCATCGGTTTCGCTATTCCGTCCAATCTGGCGACCGAGGTCGCAGACCAGTTGATCAAGGAAGGCAAGTTCACCCGCGCCTGGCTTGGCATCGGCATCGAAAACCTCAGCGACTCGAAGGAATACAAGTCCCTCGTGATGGGAACCAAAGAAGGCGTGGTCGTAAACAGCATTCTGTCGGGTGGTCCGGCCAGGAACTCCGACTTGAAACCCGCCGACGTCATCACCGCGGTGGACGGCAAACCGACGCTGACAGTGCAGCAGTTGAAGAGTGAGATTCGCACCAAACCGATCGGCCAATCCGTGACGCTCGACGTCGTGCGCGGCGACAAGCACATCAAGGTCAAGGTCAGGCCCGGCGAAGTGCCGGACGACAGCACTCCTGTCGTCAACCGACGCAAAGCGCGCGAGGCGCCGGAACCGGAATTCCTCGGCATCAAGGTCCTGGCATTGACCACCGACCTGGCGAAACAATTCGAAGTGGATTTGACCGAAGGCGTCATCGTCAGCGAGGTTGAATCCGGCAGCGTTGCCGAACAGAAAGGCATCAGGCCCGGTGAAATCATCACCGACTTGAACCGGCACAAGGTCACGAACGTGAGAGAATTCAAAGAAGCTTTGCAAGCGGCCGACCCCAAAAAGGGCATCCTGGTCAACCTCATCGGCGAAGGGGGCCGTCGCTTCGAGGTTCTCAAGGATAGTGGCGACTAGCCTCCCCGCCATCCGAGAGGGTGCGCCAGCGCCTGTCCGGGCTGGCGCATTTCATTTAGCGGGACAGCGACCGACCGTCAACGCTTTAGACCTTGCCAAAAATCGATCCGAAAAGACAGCACTCTTCACCCTTTCTCAAGCGGAGAGGGTGCCCGGAGGGCGGGTAAGGGACCCGCTCACCGAGACTCGGTTCGGCTTTTGTGGCCGCCTTGCTTACCGACGACCGGCACGAAGTCAAAGCAGCGCGAATTGCTCCATCAACGCCAGTATGGACCTGGCCGTTCGTTAGTTTTCCTTCACCAGTTCAATTTTACTCACGGTCAGTTCCAGTTTGCCATCGACCTTTTTGACGGTGCCGGTCGCTTTCACTTTCTTGGATTCCTTGCAGATATTCTCGTGGAATTCCTTGCTCACATCATTCTGCACGAGATAGTAGGTTTCTGTCTTATCGCCCTTCTTTACTTGAATCACGTTCTGGCACGATTTGGTCTCTTTGAGAGCGCACTTGGCGCACTTACCTTCGCCAACGATGGTCTTTTCATCATCAGCGCGGGCTTTGAGCGCCAACGTCATTGTCAAACCAGCAACCGCCAACGCCACCAACATCGATTTTTTCATAGAGAAACCTTTCGTTTGGTTAGGAGCTTTTAGTGACTCACCGAGGGACCGAGAGCAACCACTCCAAACATCACAATTTTTCTTGTGGTCGTCCCCAGCCTTCACGGCTTGCGCGTAAAGTAGCCGATTCCGGGCATTATGGCAATTGTGGGTTGGCTGAACTTTGCGTCCTCATCCCGGTTCACGGCCGCAAAAGCCGCCTGCGCGGGCCAGGGCGGTTTCCCGGTTATGAAAAGGAAAAATGATGCACGCTCTCGCGACGCAGCCTCTGCATGGAGCCCGGTCCAATTTCCAGTCGGCTTAACAACGGGTTTCCTCGCCAAGAGCCGTGTCTCGCCCAGGGAGCCAATCAACTTTTGACTCGTTGTCCCCGATGGGCTGACTATATTGGTTCACATGTGGCAACTCTCCGTTTCCTGGTGGGAGATCATCCTGCGTGTCGTTATCATCTACGTCTTTCTGCTGGTCATTCTTCGGCTCAGCGGCAAACGGCAAGTTGGCCAACTCGCGCCCTTCGACCTCGTGTTGTTGCTGGTGCTGAGCAACTCGGTGCAAAACGCGATGAATGGCGGTGATAACTCTGTGCTGGCCGGTTTGATTTCAGCCGCTGCGCTCGTCCTGATGAACTACGTCGTAGGATTGGCCACCTACAAGAGCAAGAGAATCGAAGCATTGGTTGAAGGTCGGCCGGAAGTTTTAATTCATAACGGCAGGCTGTTTGCCGACGTGATGGAGCGTGAGAAGCTGACGCACCACGAGTTGAACGCCGCCTTGCGCGCCGCCGGCTGTGCGTGTGCGGAAGAAGTGCACTTCGCCATTCTGGAAAACAACGGCGTCATCACTGTCCAACCGAAAC
>QHPA01000040.1 GCA_003218935.1 Verrucomicrobiota bacterium | reverse complement strand
GCGAGCCGCTCAGCGCCGGCCCGATCACGTTACTACCACCGATTTTCAGTCGCTCATGGCTCAAGACCACCGCGCTGCTGCACTCCGTCTGGTCTTGAACAAACGCCCTTCGCTCAAAAGGCTCTCATGAATTGGCGCTGTCATGACGCTGCCCGCACGACAGAAAACTTGACGTTGAACTGCCCCGCCCATAGCTTCGTGCGTCCATGGATTGAACGCGAAGGAATGAAATCTCATCCGGCGCCAAAAGAAGCAAAATCTGTCATCCAATGAATTCGTTCTCAAAACTCGGATTGTTCATGGGATTTGCTCTTGGTTCCACCTTTCCCGCGCTGGCTCTGACGGTGAATGACGGGAGCTCTGTCACCAATCTGGTTCAAGTCTCGAACTCCTTCAGCGGAAGTCAGGGTGACGCGGTAGTGTATTTGGACGTGGTTACCAACTCCGTTTTGAAAGCTTATCAAACCGGCACCAGCGAAGCGTTCGCGTTTCGTTCCGCCTGGTACGCCTCGCAGGTGGTTCCGACCAGCGGCGTTTATACCGTGACGGCGGATTTCCTGCCCGGCGACGATCAAAGTCAATGCCGCGGCGGGGTCATGGGCTGGTTTGACGCAGGCGCCAGCAATGGAATCGTGTTTCAGGTTGTCCCCGAGAATCCAATCTTTCTGACGACGACATTCCAGGTATCGGTGTTGGATTTCACGGCGACATCCGGCAACGACAACGATAGCTTCAATCATTTGTTCAACCTCGATGGAACGGCGGCCACCGAAGACGCGAACTCGGCTTCGTCCACCGCCGGCGCGAATTATTCAGTGACCAATTTTGCGACGTTCCAACTGGCGTTCTCCGCGCCGACGGCTGCGGATTTGGCGGCGTTGTCGAATGTGACGGCCCACATAACCGGGATTGTTTTCCAGGGAACGAGTTCCAATAACGCGCCGATACAGGTGGGATCCACCATTGAACTGATCGGCTACCTGGACAATCTCACTGGCCAAGGCGGTGTGCGACCGCCGCCCAACGTCCCGCCCGCAGTGAGTATCACCAGCCCCACGAACGGCGCGACCTTCACTGAGCCGGCCAACATCGTCATCCAGGCACCCGCCACGGACAGCGATGGGACCGTAGCGCGGGTGGATTTTTTTGCCGGCACCAACCTTTTGGGCACGGCCACGAACAGTCCTCCCAGTTTCACCTGGACCGACGTTGCTGCGGGAAGGTATTCGCTGACAGCGCAAGCAACGGACGATCGCGGCGGAACGAGCACATCCAACCCGGTGAATGTCACGGTCACGGCCGTAACCGGCGTCGGTCCCAGGTTGACGATTGTGCTCACGGGGAACACGGTCGGGATTTCCTGGATGGCGACCGGCTACCAGTTGCAAATGAAGACGAACCTTTCTTCATTAAGCTGGACAGACGTGCCCGTCAACACGGTGAACCTCACCAACGTCACGCTGCAGATTACGTCGGACACCGTGTTCTTCCGGCTGGTTCAGGTCGGTGCGCCCGGCGGGCCGAAGCTGGCGATTCAAGCGTCAGGTGCTTCGGTCGTTATTTCCTGGCCGGCACAAGTGACCGGCTACCGGCTACAATCCAACACGAATCTTTCGACCACCAACTGGGCCGATGTTCCCTCGGCGAATAACCAGGCTACGGAGACCGCGTCCGTGCCGGCCAAATTTTACCGGCTGATTAATCCCTGAGTTGTGTACCAGTCGGCGGCGGCTCTACATGAACGCGGAAGGCTAATCGAACCATTCGTCTTCGGTATCGAACGCAGGCACAGGGATGTTGATGATTCTGAGCCTGCCGATGGCGCGGTGCCGGCAGCCCGGCTTGATGTAAATGGCCGTCATCGGTTTCACCGGGAACAGCTTTCCGTCCAGTTCCATCTGCCCCTCACCTTCGAGCACGAGGTAAATCTCGGTCATTTTCTTGTGATAATGCGTTTGGGCGTCCTGCTGAATGTCCACGAGATGCAGGCTGGCCACGTTCTCAACTGAACCAGCGAACGCGCGACGGGTGAAGCCACAGGGGCATTTCTCTGGCGGGAGATCGGTGAGTTGGGCAATTTGGTAGTTGGGCATAATCATTTACTTTGATTGCGGCACAAAAATCACATTGGTCATTTTTCACTGTGAGTTACAGAAATGAAAAGAAGGCGAAGAAACTTGGCGAATCGATAAAAAGATCGCCCATAGGAATGTCAATTCCTGTCGACTCCTTAAGCGGTTTCCCATTGTCATCAACCCCATCTGGCCCGACACTGTAAAGCAGGAAGCCCTGCGATTGAATTCGATAAATCATGGTTTTGGTGCAGAAAGGATCTTGTGGAAGGGATTTTAAATATTGCGGGACTAATTCACCCAGGTTCTTTGGTAGCGTCGCGTTTTCCAAATGGTAAGAGCGAACGGCTGCCTCGGTAAACAACAGCCGGGTTTTCGCCTCATAGGCTTTCACGTGGCGGGTGAAAAGAAGGCGTTGTTTCTTTGTTCGATTCTCACCGAAAAGGCTGGTCAGTTTTCCTTTCCAAAGCGAAAGGCGCTCCTTCCAGTTTGTGATCATCGCTCTCTCAAAAGCTGCCTCGCGCGGCCAGACTGTTTCAATCGGTTCACGGCGCTGATCAATCTCCTCAAGAGCATGAATGATTTCCCGGCATTGCGACGGGCTGAGACGGGAAAGGTTCCGATGTAAAGCAAGGATACCATCATGTTCGCAAGCCACCCCGACCAGCTTGTCGATCATCAGGCCACCACGGCCAATTTCTTCCCCATAGCGGATTGTTTGCAGATAGGTTCGGATAACATCGTCAATGTGCGCTTCCTTTTCCGCCAGCTTACCCTCCGCTGCCAGGACCCAGCAAAGGCGTTTCAAATCCATAAGGCGTTGGGGTGAAAAAACCGCAGGAGACCCATAGTATCCGTTCGGGACGTAGCATCGACGGCTCAACCCTGTCCGGGTTAATCGGATGGCTTCGCGGTTTTGGGCGACAAAGGCGACTAATTCCTCCGTTTTCTCTGTATTCACTTTCAGAGGGTCACCAACGATGTACTTGGTTGCTTTGATGAAATCATCATAACCATTGGGATTCGGCAGGGGCAGGGGCGGCGGCGGAAGCGGCCGGCTCAACTGAATCGCTCCGTAAACCATCAGTGCCAACAGCATCACAGCCGCGGCGATCCGCAGCGCCCTGCCCAGTTTGAATTTTCTCTCCGCCATAGCGCGTCAACAGGTTGACAAGAAAACCGCCAGCGTCAACAGTAGCGTCCGCACGACAACACGAATGAAACGACAGTTTTTTCTGACCGCATCTGTTCTTCTGGCCAATGCCATCTCCCCGCTGCGCGCAGCCGAAAAAATCAATTTCGAGCAGCAGATCAAGCCGATCCTCGAATTCGACTGCGTCCGCTGCCACGGGCCGGAAAAACCCAAAGGCAACCTCCGTCTGGACACGCGAGCCGGCGCGTTGAAGGGCGGAGACGACGGCACGGCGCTCGTGCCCGGCAAACCGGACCAAAGCCCGCTTTACACCAGTACGATTTTGCCCGCGGACGATGACAAGCACATGCCGCCCAAGGGCGATCCGTTGAAAAAGGACGAAACGGAGCTGCTCCGTCACTGGATCGAGCAAGACGCCGAGTGGCGCGAAGGGATGCCGCCGCTGATCGCCCGCAAACTGGAGGCCGCGCCGGCCGGCGACGAAGCGGAGGTCGTGGCGAACATTCACAAACTGATCCTGTCGCGGCCCGAAGTGAGGAGCGAAGCGCAGATGACCGCCTACACGAACGACATCCCCGGCGCTCCGGTGAGATATGCCATGGTGCCGATTCGCAGCGGCGAGTTTTCGATGGGCAGTCCGGAGCATGAGCCCGGCCGCAAGCCTGATGAAGGTCCGCGGCACAAGGTGAAGATTTCCGCTTTCTGGATGGGCCAATGCGAAGTGACGTGGAATGAATTTGAGTTGTTCATGTATCCTGATGAAGAGCGCAAGTTCAAGGAGACGATCCAGACCGATCCGTATGTGGACAAAGTCTCCGATGCGGTCTCGCGTCCGACCAAACCGTATGTGGAGATGAGTTTCGGCATGGGACGCGACGGTTATCCGGCCATCAGCATGACGCAGCACGCGGCGAACAAATACTGCGAATGGCTCAGCGCGAAAACGGGGCAGTTCTATCGTTTGCCGACCGAGGCCGAGTGGGAGTACGCCTGCCGCGCGGGCACGACCACCGCGTATTCGTTTGGAGACGACGCCTCGAAGCTCGGCGACTACGCCTGGTTCGAGAAGAACAGCGACGTCAAATACCAGAAGATCGGGCGCAAGAAGCCGAATCCGTGGGGCCTTTACGACATGCACGGCAACGTGGCCGAGTGGTGCCTCGACCAATACACACCGGATTACGAAAAGTTCGTCAGCGGCGCTGCTGCCGATCCGTGGGTCACGGCGACGAAACCGTATCCGCACGCCGTGCGGGGCGGTTCGTGGGATGATCCGCCGGAGAAGCTACGCAGCGCCGCGCGCCGGGCGTCCGACAAATCGTGGAAGATGCAAGACCCGCAGTTGCCCAAGAGCATCTGGTATCATACCGACGCGCAATTCCTCGGCTTCCGCATGGTGCGGCCGTTGAAGGTGCCTCCGGCGGAGGAGATGGACAAATACTGGAACAGCGGCGTGGAGAAAGACTAGCCTTGAAGCGAGACTCGTAGCCGCCGAGGTCACGGGGTGGACAATGCGTGGGGCGCTGATAATCCGCCTCCTTACCTCGCTGGCTACGGCTCGCGGAAGTGTTGGACAAGCCGCGTGGGAAAAGGGTAATTTCCTTTGTCTCAATCCATTTGCGGTGTATGAACGGCCGCGAAGAGTCTGGCATCGAAACGATCAACCGAATCAACTGAACTTGCTATGAACGAACCGAACAATCCCAATTCGCCGGCACCGAGCACGCGCCGGGATTTTCTCAAGAAAACTTCGACCGCCGTCGCGGGCGGCGCTTTACTGGGCAGTTTGTCCGTCGAGCGCGGCGCGCACGCGGCCGGGAGCGACACGCTGAGAATCGCGCTTATCGGTTGCGGTGGCCGCGGGTCAGGCGCGGCAAACCAGGCGCTTAACGCCGGCGGCAACGGCGTCAAGCTTATCGCCATGGCCGACGCTTTTCAGGACCAACTCGACCAGAGCTTAAACAACTTAAAACGAGAACATCCGGACTTGGTTGCTGTCTCTGACGATCACAAGTTTGTCGGTTTCGATGCGTACAAACAGGCCATTGCCCTGGCTGATTTGGTGATCCTGGCCACTCCGCCTGGCTTTCGTCCGATCCATTTCGAGGAGGCGGTCAACCAGGGAAAACACGTCTTCATGGAAAAACCGGTCGCCACGGATGCGCCGGGCGTTCGCCGTGTTCTTGCCGCCGCCGAGGAAGCGAAGAAAAAGAATTTGAAAGTCGGCGTTGGATTGCAACGGCGTCATCAACCCAATTATCTCGACACCGTGAAACGACTGCAGGAAGGGGCAATCGGCGACATTGTCGCGATGCGAGTTTACTGGAACGGCACCACGCCTTGGGTGAAACCTCGCGCCGAGTTGGAGAAGAAATACGGTCGCAAATTGACCGAGATGGAATACCAGATGCGCAACTGGTATTACTTTGTCTGGATCTGCGGCGACCACATCGTCGAGCAGCACATTCACAACCTCGACGTCGCGAATTGGGTTAAGAACGGATATCCGGTTCGCGCCTGGGGCATGGGTGGCGTGGAAACACGAAAAGGGCCGGACTACGGCGAAATCTTCGACCACCATGCCGTTGAATTTGAATACGCTGACGGTTCGCGCGTGTTTAGTCAATGCCGCCACCAGAATGGCTGTTGGGACAGCGTTTCAGAACACGCCATTGGCACGAAAGGCAACTGCGATGTCAGCGGGTTTAAGGTTGTCGGCGAGAATGCCTGGCGTCGTCGGTCCACAGACGGCGAGTCCAATGACGGCTGGCAACTGGAGCATTACCCGCTTCAGGAAGCGATTCGCAACAACATTGCTTACAACGAGGCCGAATACGGCGCGAAAAGCACCATGACCGCCATCTTCGGACGCATGGCCACTTATTCGGGCAAAGAAATCACCTGGGATGAGGCCATCAATTCAAACCTCAGCGTCATGCCGAAGCATTTTGCCTTCGACGCCGAGCCGCCGACAAAGCCGCGGCCGGATGGGTGGTACGACCACGCCGTGCCGGGAAAAACGGTGGTAATCTAGTCGTTCGAGTTTAAAAAGTTCATAAGTGGAACCCGCACCTCCTTCAGGGCGCGGGTTTTTCTTTTGGAAGATCGAAGGAGTTGACGGCCAACGCCGCCGCTACGGTTGCGCATAAAATTTTCTGAATCGGTTTGACTCCGTCACCTCGATTCTGGCACGCGGGATGCGGACCATGTGGACCGCCGCGCCTCTCGTTTTTTCGACCAGCCTTGCTCCAGCCTCCGGTCCGAGCACGCTGATGGCCGTGGACAAACCATCCGCCGTGATTCCATCGGGCGCGATGACCGTGACCAGGCTGTGATCGGTCAGACCGATGCCGGTGTGTGGATCGACGATGTGCGAATAACGTTTGCCGTCAATTTCCAGGTGTTGAAAGAGATCGCCTGAGGTGGCCAGGCCGGCGTTCGCAAGCGAAACAAAACGCGCCGGCGGAGCGTTCGTCACGTCGAGCGGCGCCACCTCGATGCGCCAACCTTTTTTGCCAGGTGGCGGGTCGCCGGCGACCATGTCACCGCCGCCCGAAACCAACGCGCGGGTGACGCCGTGGGCGCGCAAAACTTTCAACGCTGCGTCCACGGCATAGCCTTTGGCGATGGCGCCCAAATCCAATCGCATGTAAGGCACGACCAGTCGCGCGGCATGGCATTGCGGGTCAAGCACCAGGTTCCGATAGCCGACGGCTTTCAACGCTTCCGCGAGTTTGGCCGGGGCAGGCAATCTGTTAACCAGAGTTCTTGGCTGACCGGGACGGCCCGTCCGGAGCCGGCGGTTTGTGAAAACCGGCTGAGTTCGCTGTCCGTGTCGTAGTCGCTGAGGATGTCGTTGAGCTGCGTGATGCGGCCGAACGCCGCGCGCGCCGCCTGGTCAGCAGTCGGTTTGTCCGGCGCATACAGGACGATGCGGAATGGCACGCCCATTTGCGGCTCGGTGAACTCGAACCGATTCGGTCCAGTTGCGTGCGGAGCCGCGCGCGAGGCGGCCAAAAACAAAAGCAGCGCGCCGAAACTTCGACCCAATTGGCCAACCGCCGCGTGAACGACTTTCCGTTGTCGCATGGCGCATCGTAAGCCGAACGTTTCTGCGTTTTCAATCCGCTGCGCTATTTCCGATTTGCCGCCACTGGCGGAGTGATTATTCTCGCGGTCATGGCATACCGGACATTCATTTCTTGGGGTTCAATTCTCGCGGCATTTCAAGCCGTCGCGGCGGAGCAGACCAGCACTGCGGTCGTTGATAAAGGAACCAAGTCTTTGGACTGGTGGAAGGAGAAAATCAGCCATTACGTTGACACGCACGGGCCGGCATTGGCTGGGGCCGTGATTGTCCTGGTAGCTGGTTTTTACGCGAGCCGTCTGATCGGGAGGTTCCTGGCGAGTTGGCTTGATCAAAAACCGATCGAACCGCCAGTGCGATTGCTGATGGTTCGAGTCACCCGACTGCTCGTCATTGTGCTCGCGCTGGTCATCGCGCTTGGCACGGCCGGAGTGGACGTGACCGCGCTGGTCGCGGGAGTTGGCGTGGCAGGCGTTGGCGTCGGTCTTGCGATGCAAGGGGTGCTCAGCAATCTTGTCGCCGGACTGACGATAATCTTCACGAAGCCGTTTCGAGTCGGCGAACCACCTTGATTCACGGGGATCGATCGCGCGTGGTTATTCCCAACCGCAGGATTGTCGGAGAAATCCTGCAAAACTACGGCAATATCCGGCAGCTCGACTTGACGGTGGGCGTGGCGTACGACTCCGACCTCGCTGAGACGATCGCCATCGTCCGGGACATTCTCGGGCAAAATTCGCGCGTGATGAAAGACCCGGCGGCGGCAGTCGGAGTGACCATGCTGGCCGATTCCTCGATCAACATCGCGATCAAGCCCTGGACCACCGTCGCCGATTCCGGCCCGGCCAGGGCCGAGC
The DNA here is from genome assembly GCA_003218935.1 of Verrucomicrobiota bacterium. Classification (GTDB taxonomy): domain Bacteria; phylum Verrucomicrobiota; class Verrucomicrobiia; order Limisphaerales; family AV2; genus AV2. The sequence continues at coordinate 3,715 of QHPA01000040.1, read as the reverse complement.
TGTATCAGGCGATTGTCGAGCGGTTCCGCGAGCGCAGCATCTCGATTCCTTACCCGCAACGCGAAGTGCGGATGCTCAACGGTCAGGAGGGCGCGGCTCCCAGCAGCGAACGAATCTGACTGAGCGATGCCGTTCCGGTCGTTCCGAGTTGATGGATCACGACGGAGCCCGCGGCCATCGCAATCTCCATCGCTTCCGATATGGTTGCGCCTGCGGCCAACGCCGCTGCGAGGTTGGCTGTTACAGCGTCGCCGGCGCCGACGATGTCAATCGGCCCGCGCACGGGCAGGGCAGGGACGTGTTTCACTTCGCCATTGGGGGACGCGCCAAGGATGCCGCGTTCGGACAAGGTGACAAAGACGCAGCGGCCTTGCTTGCGTGCGAGCGCTGCTGCGATTGTTTTGATATCCGCGAGGTCAGGATTCTTTTGCACCGCCCCGGTTAGTGTGGACAACTCAGCGGCGTTCATTTTGAACGTCACGGGCGGATAACCGCGCAGTCCACGTCGGCTATCGGCCAGGATCAGGAGGTTGGGCAGTGGTTTGATGATCAAGTTGATGGTTTCGAGAACTTCTTTGGTCACGACGCCGGTCTCGGGAACGTCCACTTGGTCCAACACCACCATCGCATCGATTTCCCGCGCCAGCGTTCGGACTGAGTCCATGAGTCGGCCTTGGACGAGCGCAGGAGTGGGCACCCAGTTCTTGCTGTCGAGCCGATTCAGTTCCATCGGCGGCTTGTCGGGCTGCATCATCAGCGGTTTGCAATAGGTGAACGTACGGCGCAGTTCGGTTTGGAGAAAATGGTTGAGCTGGATGCCGGATTTATGTTGTAGCGCCCGGCGCAATTCAAACCCTTCGCCATCCTCGCCGCAAAAGCCCACAGGAAAAATAGCGCCGACGCCCAACGCCGAAAGATTGTTCAGGATCGTCCCTGCGCCTCCGGGCTGTGAACGGACATTGACGACATTGTGCACTGGCAGGCCGGTTTCGATGGAGATTTCCCGTTTGACAGGGTCGATTTCCAAGTAACGGTCGAGGCAGAAATCACCGACGATCGCGATGCGGAGATGAGCGTAACGGTTGGTGATTTTCTCAAATCGAGCCAGGTCCATGAGGTTTGCGGCCTAAATCTTTTGTAGCGCGTGAAACAGATGGCGCAGAAACAGCACGTTGTCACACTGGACGTAGTGCATCGTGCCGCCCATGCGCGAGTAACTTTTGCAGAAGCGGAGGTAGTAGGCCGGATTGTCCTTGGGCGGTTCGCCTTTGGTCCAGTCCCAGTTGCCGCCATCCTGCAAATCGACAACGTAAATCGTGTGGCCGCCAACAATCGGGCGGCCCGTTTGCAGCCGCAGATTGTTCACGCAGCTCAAACTCTTTTCGAATACCTGCGGGCCCATGATCGCCGAACCAATCGAGAGGACGACGCCGCCGTCAAGCTTTTCAACCGAAGCACCGAACAACTGGAAATCGATGTCTGCGGCGCGCCCGATCACTGCGCCGTTGAACATCGGATGGTTTGAAATGATGTCATAGCCAATGCCGGGATGAACCGTCAGCGGGAGTTCCTGCCGGAATGCGTTCGCGAGCACGCAGGCATTGCGGAACCGATGCAGAACCATCTGACGCCCCGGCGCCAGTTGGTGCGCGCGCATCGCCAGCAACAAGTCCGCGCGCGCCGCCGCCAGCGGATGCGATGGTTTGGTGCGAAGCAGCTTTTCCAGTGATTCGATTGCTGGCAGCGATGTGCCATCTTCGTAAACGAATCTCCCCAGCGCGCGACCGTAGCCTTCGTCACGCAGCCCGCCCGCGAGCAGCGCGAGGTGAATATAGCGCCCGGTCTCGTCCCACGCGCCGAAGGTCCCGGCGGCGACGTTGTCGCGGACGCTCTCAGTGGAACGGCCGGTAAAGGAGAACTCCCAGTCGTGGATCGTGCCGGCGCCATTGGTCGCCAGATGCGAAAGCCAGCCGCGTTCCATCATCTGGTTGAGCAGCAGTTGGCCGCCGTTTTTGATGAGATGCGCCCCGTAAATCAGCATGACAGCCGCGTTTCGCTTCAGCGCGGCCTTAATCTTTTGCGTGCAATCGTGGATGGTTTTTGAAACATTCTCCGGACACGTCGGCGGCGCGTCCCCTGGCTCCACCAGAATTTCCTCGAGGCGACTTTGGCTGTGGCGTTCCGCGAGCGGATAGACCTTCAGCTTCCGCAGGTCGAGAGGGGAGGGGAGATGCGACATCGCAAACCTCGATTGAGTCAATTGGCAAAAACCAGGTCCAACAGCGCGTCGCCGTCGCGGTAGTCAGGGATCACCACGTCCGCCCCGACACCCAGGAGACGCCGGCGTTTCCATTCGTCCAGGTGGCCGGAACCGTTGTTGGCTTCGTCGCTGGCGACCGCCACGGCCAGTCCGCCGGCTTCCTTCGTATTTTGGATCTCCACGTAGCCATCGCCGAACGCGAGGAGTTGTTCGCCGGGGATTTTGTTTTCGCGCAGGATGCGTTCAATCACCATTTTCTTGGAAAACTTTTTGTAATCATCGACCGCGCCGTAAATGTGTTTGCCGAAATAGCGGGTGATGTCCAGCAACTGCGCCTCCCGCTGAACATAAGGCGCGGTGCGCGATTCGGCGGTCCAATTGGCGCAGATATTCATTTTTATACCAGCGCGGCCCGCGTGTCAGCCCGCCGCGTTCCTGGATGCGCTCCGTGAATTGCATCATCTGGTAGATCGTTTGCTTGCCGTTCTGGCGCATGATGTCGTCGTGGAGCATCTGCCGCGCAGCCGCTTCAGTTTCGTCCGCCCGGCGCGGCAGCATTTCCAGAAACATGGCGATCATCACGTCCGCCCACCCCTCGCGGATCAGGGAAAGCGTGCCGTCAAAATCGAACAACACATGACTAATGCCGGGGCGGGGTGTGAAGCCGGAACTGAATTCGATCAACCCTTTGAACGAGGAAACGGGCGACATTTGCTGGTGAGTTATCCGGCTTTTGCGTAAAAGTCAATCGCGCGGCAGATCTGGCTGTGTCCTGGTTTGCTTGTAGCGGCGGTCTGTGACCGCCGAAAACGGCGCTCATAGAGCGCCGCTACAGTTTAGATTTGAAATTAAGACACTGCCACAGATCTGGCTGTGTCCTGGTTTGCTTCGGGCTGGTTGCAGTTGGCAACGGCGCGAAAACCTGTTATGCATCCCAGCCCATGAAACCAAAGTTGCCATCCATCAAGCGCCGTGCTTTTGTCAAGTCGGTCGCTGTTGCCGGGACCGGACTGGCCGTCGGATTAGGCGCATCGGCCCGGAACTCAGCGCCGGCGCCGAACCGGCGGAACGTCAAACTCGGCCTCGACAACTTCTCCGTGCGCGCCATGGGTTGGAAGGCGCCGCGACTGATTGACTACGCCGCGGAACTCAAGACGGATTCGCTCTTTATTACCGACCTCTACGCGTTTGAGAAGTTCGACGACGAATATCTGGGGGACTTGCGGAAAAGGGCGGCGGATCAAGGGCTCCAAATCCATCTCGGTTCCTGGAGCATTTGCCCGACCTCGAAAGTGTTCAAAAAAGACTGGGGCACAGCCGAAGAACATCTCCGGCTGGGCATTCGGATGGCGAAGGCGCTGGGGTCGCCGGTGTTTCGAGTCGTTCTTGGGACGGGCGAAGATCGCCTGACGGAGGGCGGCATCGAAGCGCGCATTGCCGACACCGTCCACGTCT
>QHPA01000534.1 GCA_003218935.1 Verrucomicrobiota bacterium | reverse complement strand
GCCTGCGCGGGATTCCACGAGACGCGCTTTTCCCGCCGCCACGCGCTGAAAGTGGGCGGGCTGGGTTTGCTGGGATTGAGCCTTCCAAAGTTGCTCGAGGCCGAGGAAACGCGGAATGCGGAACGCGGAACGCGGAATCTCCCAAAGCCACGGGCGAAATCGGTGATTTTCCTCTACCAGTTCGGCGGGCCGAGTCACATCGACATGTTCGACATGAAGCCCGAAGCGCCGGAAGGCATCCGCGGCTCGCACAAGCCGGTTTCGACCAAAGCTGACGGTATCGCCATCAGCGAGCATCTGCCGCGGCTGGCGAAGGTGATGGACAAGGTGACGCTCATCCGGTCCATGCACCATCACATGCACAATCACAACCCGGCCTCCTATTACGCGCTCACAGGCCACGCACCGCCGGTGGACGACATCAGGCGCTGCCGTGGGTCATCGGCGATGGCACGATAACACCGGGTCAGGCGGCGAGTTTTTTGGGGAAGTTACACGACCCGCTGCTCGTCACGCGCGATCCGAACAAGCCGGATTTCAAACTGCCGGAACTCAATCTGCCCGCCAACCTCACTTACGAGCGGTTGATGCATCGGCGCTCAATCCAGAAGATCATTGATAAACAATCGAGTCTGCTGGAGCACTCCACGCAGGCGCGCGGGATGGATGCCTACTACGAAAAGGCGCTGGCGATGCTCGATTCGCCGAAATTGCGCGAGGCGTTCAACCTCTCTGCCGAATCGGATGCGGTGCGCGACAGCTACGGGCGCACGACTTATGGGCAAAGCTGTTTGCTCGCCCGGCGCCTGGTGGAGGCCGGCACAAAGTTCGTCACGGCTTACTTTTCACCCAACATCGGCGGTGACGTGGGCAGCGGTTGGGACACGCACGGGAACAACGATAAAAAAATGTTTCCGGTGCTGGAGAAGTATCACCTGCCCATGACCGATCAGACCTTGCCGACGCTGTTGGAGGAGCTGGATCAGCGCGGACTTTTGGACACAACGCTCGTGGTGTGGATGGGCGAGTTCGGCCGCACGCCGAAGATCAACGAGAAAGCGAGCCGCGATCATTGGCCGGACTGCTACACGGTTTTGCTGGCGGGCGGCGGCGTGAAACGCGGTTTCGTCTATGGCGAATCGGACAAGACAGCCTCGTATCCGACCAAAGACCCGGTCCGTCCGGACGATCTGGCTGCGACGATTTATTATCTCCTGGGGATCGATCCGCACACAGAAGTTCGCGGCGCGGGAGACCGGCCGGTGCTCATTTCGGAAGGCAATCCGGTGATGGGGATTGTGGCGTAGTCGCCGCTGCATTTCATTCGACATTTGAGTTTCGGTATTCCTTCGGCATTGGTCATTCGGATTTCGTCATTCCTTAAACTCCCACGCTTTGGCGCGCGCCAGAGCCTTTGTCCAGCCGGCACAGAGCTGTTTTCGCGTGGCGGGTTTCATGGCGGGAACGAAGCGGCGATCGGCCTGCCATTGCCTCGCAATCTCCTTCTCATCTTTCCAGAAGCCGACCGCCAGTCCCGCAAGATAGGCGGCGCCGAGGGCCGTGGTTTCAGAAACCTTGGGGCGCACGACCGGAACACCGAGCAGGTCGGATTGGAATTGCATGAGGAGATTGTCGGCGCATGCGCCGCCATCCACGCGCAGTTCCTTTAATCGAAGGCCGGCGTCCGCCTCCATCGCGTGGAGGACATCCATCACCTGGTAAGCGATACCTTCGAGAGCGGCACGCGCGATATGGGCAGCTTTGGTGCCGCGCGTGATGCCGGCGATCACTCCGCGAGCATATTGGTCCCAATGTGGCGCGCCCAATCCAGCAAAGGCCGGCACCAGATAAACTCCCCCGGTATCGGTCACCTGCGCCGCGAGCGCTTCGACTTCAGCGGACGATTTGATGATGCCCAGGCCATCCCGCAGCCATTGGACCACCGCGCCGGCGATGAAGATGCTTCCTTCCAACGCGTATTCAGTGCGGTCGCCGATCCGCCAGGCGATGGTGGTGAGCAGATTGTTTTTCGACGGGATGGGTTTGCTGCCCTGCTGATCTCCAGCGATACCCGCGATGGGAATCGACGGAGAAAAATGGGACGCCTGGCCATAGACCTCGCTCGACGAACGAACTTCCGGCAAGACCGAACGCGGCACTTCGAAGATCTCGAGCAATTCGTCGTCCCAATCGCCGGTTTTGATGTTGAGCAGCAACGTGCGGGAGGCATTGCCCGCGTCGGTCACGTGCTTCCTGCCGCCGGTCAGATTCCAGACCAGCCAGGAGTCAACGGTGCCAAAAGCCAGTTCGCCCGCGTTGGCCCTGGCGCGGGCGCCGGGCACGTGTTGCAGGATCCACTGGAGTTTGGTGCCGGAGAAATAGGCGTCCAATACCAACCCGGTCTTTTTGCGGATCAACTTTTCCAGCCCACGGGCTTTGAGTCGATCGCACACGCCGGCCGTGCGCCGGTCCTGCCAGACAATCGCGTTGCAGATCGGTTTCCCCGTCTTTCGGTCCCAGACCACCGTGGTCTCACGTTGATTCGTAATGCCGATGGCCGCGATATCAGCCGGTGTCAGGGCGGCCTGGGCGAGGGCTTGCGCGGCGACACCGGCCTGCGCAGACCAGATGTCGTTGGCGTTGTGTTCGACCCAACCGGGCTGTGAAAAAATTTGCGGAAACTCCTTTTGCGCCATCGCTTGGTTGGAACCGGCGTGATCAAAAATGATGGCGCGCGAACTCGTGGTTCCCTGATCCAGGGCCAGAATATATTTCATCGAGCTGTCCTTTCGAAAGAAAGTCCCGGCCTTAATCGGACAGGGCGTGGTGTCCTCATCCCGCACTTGCGGGACGCACTGAATTCATGGATCGGAAAGTCTGTCATTTCGCGCTGATTTTTGACGGTGCCGTAGTGGCACGGGCGTGTCGCCCGTGCGTTTCTGGCGGGCAGCAGCCCGACTCTGGCTGCAACGCACGGGCGAGACGCCCGTGCCACTTACGCGGGGTTCCACAGCAGCTTGTAAAACCACGCTCCCAAAATGCCGCCGATGATCGGGCCGACAATCGGCACCCAGGCATAGTTCCAATCGGAGTCGCCTTTGCCGTCAATCGGCAAACAG
>QHPA01000039.1 GCA_003218935.1 Verrucomicrobiota bacterium | reverse complement strand
TTTCTGCTTTTTGTGGCCAGGGACAGGACTGAAAAAATCTTGAGCGCCGCCGCGCTTTCGATTCCCAAACGCAGCTTTGAGCAATGGTTATGCGAGCGGAAGGAGTCAACGACCTCCGGCAAAGCCGGAGGTTTCCCATGCCAATGAACAAGACCTCGGCGCTCCTGATTTTTTTGAGCCTGTGGCCTGCCGGACAGGGCCTCACGGCTGCTCCTCAGGGCAGCCGCAATTACGCGCAGCAAACCGAAACGTTCGATGCTGCCGGAGGCAAAGGAGCCAGCAGCCACTATTCGCAAACTGCCAGCATCGGCGGTATCGGCGGCGCTGCGAGCGCCGGAGCAAAAGCCGTTGCCAGGAACGGGTTCGCCGGACAGCTCTTTGAAGCGACGAACCTCGTCCTCAACGCTTCACCGGCCACCGTCAATGAAGGCGGAACGAGCCAGCTTGCCGCCATCGCCACGCTCGACGATGGGACGGTTTCTCACCTCGCCGGGCGCGACCTTTTCTGGCGGGTGAGTTCCGGACCCGTTGTGTCGATCGATGCGCAAGGATTGTTGACCGCTGCGAACGTTTACCAGCGGTCTTCCGCGCGCATCGAAGGAAGGTATCCCGGAAAGAATTCCTTCATCGACCTCGGCATTCTGAACGTCGACGACGACGATTTTGGGATCTACGCGCACGACGGCCTGCCTGATCTCTGGCAGGTTCAGAACTTCGGCGAGAACAATCCGCGAGGCGTCTCCAGCGCCGATGCCGACGGGGACGGCCAGAGCAATCTCGCCGAATTCATGGCCGGCACTTCGCCGACGAACGCCGAGTCGCATTTCAGCATTGAGTTGGCAACGCTGCCCGGCGACTCGTCGCAGAAATACCTGTTGTTCAGCCCGCGCTTGAACGACCGCAGTTACACGGTGGAATACAGTCTGGACCTCGGCGCGGGGTTCAAGCCGCTGACGAACGCTTCGCAACTCGACTTCGATGCAACTCGGGTCGTCCTGGATCCCAACGCGACGGAGCCGAACAAGTTTTATCGGGTGAAGATTTCCAGGTAGGACCGGATTTTCGGCCTGCCTCCGGCAAAGGACGCGGCGGCGAGCGAAAAGCAAGCACGCGCTGAAGACACCGGAGACGTGCTGTGGACTTTTCGTTACCCGACGCGCACCCAAACGGTCTTCAAATAGGCCGGCTCTGCGCGCGTGATCGGAAAATCCGGCGGCTGCGGCGCATAATGTTGCTGGATGATGCTGCGTTGGGCCGCGCGGACGGCGCCGGTCACCTGCTCCAGGAACCTTTCCGGACTGAGTTTGGCGGCATTCGTCGAAGCCAGCAGAACTCCGTTGCCCTTCAGGACGGACAACGCCGCGGCCACGAGTTCGCTGTAATCTTTCTCCGCCTGAAAAGCTCGGTGCTGTTTCGACCGGGAAAACGTCGGCGGATCGAGCACGACGCAATCGAACCGCCGCTGCTTTTTCGCCAGGCTGCGCAACCACGCGAAGACGTCGCCATAAATGAAATCGTGCCCGGCCGGATCGAGCCGGTTGAGCGCGAAATTCCGTTTGCCCCATTCGAGGTGCTTTTTGGAAAGATCAAGACTGGTCGTGCGCGCGCCGGCCTTCGCCGCGCAAACAGAGAAACCGCACGTGTAGGCGAACGTGTTGAGTATTTCCAATTCCGCTTTCCGCGTTCCGCGCTCCGCGTTAAAGAGCGCAAATCCGGCCGCGACATGTCCGGTGAGAAACCGCCGGCGGTTGTCGCGCTGATCGAGAAACAGGCCGACCGAACAACCTTCGTTAAACCCAAGGGCGAACTCAACGCCATTCTCGCGAACGACAAATTCGGCGGGCGCGTCGTCTCCGAGCACCTTCTGAGCTTGTGCGACGTTGGTTTTGCCAACCTGCCTGGTGAGGAGTTTGTGATATGACCCGCGCAAGGAGAACACGCCCAACCAGTGTGCCAGGGTTTCGCGCCGCGCCGATGTTAATGGCTGATCGGACTGCGACAGCAGAAAATCTCCGAGCCGGTCCACATACCAGCCGGGCCACCCGTCCGACGCGCCGTGTATAAGCCGATGCGCGTTTGTCTCCCGCGAATCAATCAAGGCCGACCGCAAAGTGAGGCGAGTGTCGGCGGAGAAATCCACCGGCGCGGTCAACGTCATTTCCCCGCCTGTCGCCGGATGTCTCAAAGTCAGCTCCTGCGCGTGCAGATGGACGCGCGCCGCGGGTGCGCCCCCGTAAAGCGTGTCGCCGAGGATGGGAAAACCGCTCGCCGCGGCATGAACGCGGATTTGATGCGTCTTGCCGGTCAGGGTTTCGGCTTCGACCAATGTCCCGTCGGACGATGAACGCACAACGTGAAAACATGTCTCCGCCTGTTCGCTGCCCGCGTGAGTCGGCCGCGCCACATATTTTTGGCCGGCGCGAACCAACGCAGATTTCACTGCCAATTCCTTTCGTCGCACCGGCCGGTCCGTCAGCAGGAGATATTTTTTCCGGACGCTGCGTCTGCCGAATTGTTCGGTCAGCGAACGGTTGGCCAGTTCAGTCCTCGAAAACACGAGGACGCCGGAGGTCTCCTTGTCGAGCCGGTGAATTATGCCCAATTGCGCCCAGCGCGGCTCACGGTGTCGCAGCCAGTCGTAAACACCCTCGCCGGCGTGAGGAGCTGGCGCGTGCGTGTTCAGGCCGGCCGGTTTGTTCACCGCGAGCAAATGGTCGTCTGCAAAAATGACGCAGGGCACGCTCACCAGAATTTCCACGCTCCTTGCCAGACGACCCACAATCCGAGCAGCAGATTGGTGATGGCGTGAGCGGTGATCGCGTCGCCCAAACGCTTTTTCCAGCAAACCAGGCCTTGATAGGCCAAGGCGCAGAGCATCCCGGCGAGCCATTCATAATGCGCGAAGCCGAAGAGAGCAGACGTAACGAGAAATGGCGTCCAACTGAACCAGCCCAGCGGCACGGATTGGAAGTCCGGCTTCGCGATGTATCGGTACACCAATGAACGATAAAACACTTCTTCGAGCGGCGGAACCACAATCGAGGAGCCGAGGGTGCGAACGACGATGAACATCCAGGCCCAGGCCGAGCTTTGCCCGAAAGTCTTGTTCGGGTTCCATTCGCCGCCGCTTTTGCCAAACTTCGGATAGAAATCATCCACCCCAACCCAGATGACGAACACCGCTACGCCCACAACAACTGATTCCCAACTGAACTTCCACTTCATCTCTGCGACGAGCGGTCGCATGAACCAGATCAACCACGCGCCCACGATTGTCTTCGCGAAATAAAACCAGTAGCGCGATGCTTCACCGAACTTTCCCTGGCAAAACGTCAACGCAACGAAAATGGCGAACGGCACAAAACGCGCCAGCAGCGGTAAGGCTTCAAGTTTCTTGAAAATCGAATTCATGGGAAAAGCGGGTCGCGCGCCGCTTCCAGGCGGGTAAAGTCGCGCAGATATCGACGACCGCGAGTCAAGTGGAAATGCCAGGCGCCAAGGAGAACGCCGGACGCGAGGCAAAAGTGTTCATGAGTGGCGGTGAAATTCTGACGCTCACAATCGCGGCAGCCGCAGCACATTTGTCTCTCCGTTCCGTTCGACCGTGACTGACTGGCGTTCAATCTTCCTCACGCGCGCCCCCCGAATTTCGTCGCCGACGTACAGCAACTCGCCGTTGATGCCAGCGGCCCGTTTGTCCTCGCTAAAGATGATGCTCTGCAACTTCAAATCGGCAAAGGGAGACGGCGGCACGGGAGCGGCAACGTTCGTCGGTGGCGCAAGGGCCGCGGCATTCGTCGGCGGCGCCGAGATCGGCGAGCTGCTTGACACCGCTTGCGCCAGCGCTTCCGATTGCGGAGACCCGACTGAATTCGTTCGTACGACGATGTTGGTGCTGACTTTGATGAGCTGCTTCCGCGGTGCCGGTTTCGCGGACGTTTTTGATTTTTCCAGTGACGCAGTCGTTGACTCCCCACCGGCCGTTCGTTGAGATTCCCCGCTGCTCCGCCACCATTTCCAGAAAAACCATCCTGACAAAACCAGGGCCGCAACCAATAGAACTGCCAGCGCGAAGCGCAAAGGGTAGTTCGACCGCGCCGCGTAATCCGCCGGCTGCAACGGTCTGATGGCCTGTCCGCCGAACGGATTTTGTTGTTGACCCTGCTTGGCCCGTTTCAAAGCGTCGTTAATCAGGCTCATACGTTAATCCGGCCCTCCAGCTCGCGAACGGCGCGACCGACCAGGCGAAAATCGATGCCGTAGCGCTGCTCCACGTATCCAGCGAGGAGACATTTGTCACACACGGCATTGACCAGGCGCGGAATGCCACGGCTGTAATTGTAGATTCGCCACAAGGCGCCGGCAGTAAAATAAAACGTGCCGGTCGCGCCGGACACCACCAGGCGATGCTCGATGTACGGCCATAGTTCGGCCCGCGTCAGCGGCGCGAGGTGAAATCGAACGGTGATCCGCTGTCGCAATTGGCGGAGAATGGGATCGGCCAAACGCGCGCGTAATTCGGGCTGCCCCATCAGGACGATCTGCAACAGCTTGCGGTCGTCGGTTTCAAGATTCGACAATAGCCGGATGTGCTCAAGCTGGTGGTTGGTCAGATTTTGCGCCTCGTCGATGATCAACACCGCGTCGCGGCCCGCCGCGGCTTGTTCGATGAGAAACTCGTTCAACTTCGCGCGCGTCTCCAGCACGCCGAGTTCCGCCGCTGCGAGGCCAAATTCGTTGGCGACGGCCTTCACCAGCAGGTCCGGGTCAGGCGGCGGATTGAAGATGAGCGCGCTGGCCCAGGAATCACCGAGCGCTTCGAGCATCGCCCGGCAGACGGTCGTTTTGCCCGCCCCAACCTCGCCGGTCAACTGCACGAAGCCCTTCCGCTCGCGAATGCCGTAGAGCAGATGGTTGAATGCCTCGCGATGTTTCGCGCTGAAAAAAAGAAACCGCGGATTGGGCGTCATCTCGAACGGCGGTTCCTTCAGGCCGTAATATTCCAGATACACGCAGGTTGTTTAACGAAGAACGCGAAATGAGAAAAGGAAAACGTTGGTATCCGCGTCTCGCGGGTTGATTCCGGTGTCACGCCGGAATCTTTTCAGCCCGGCAACGGTTGTCGGACTTGGCAGCGACTCCGGGTTCTACACGACTTTCCATGAACCGGGTGGGGCGAGACTCCGTCGAGCCCTAATTTCTATCCATTGGAGATCCGGACTCGACGGAGTCTCGCCCCGCCGTTCATGGTCCCAATGCGCTGCCGGAACAAAATCTCACGCGCCACCTTCAACAACGCTTCCATTTCGGCATCCTTGCCGATGGTAATGCGCAGAAAATCCTTCGTCTCAGGATAATTGAACCAACGCACAAGAATCTTTCGCTCGCGCAGCTTCTGGAGCCAGCCGTTAGCCGGGAAGGCCGGCGGGCGAACGAAAAGAAAATTGGTCTGGCTCGGAAGCACGCGAAAGCCGAGCACCGTCAGTTCGCGCGCCGCCTGCTCGCGCGTCGCGATGATGCTCTGGAAATTTTTCCGGTAGTAAGCGAGGTCATCGAGCGTCGCCAGCGCGGCAACCTGACCGAGGCCGTTGACGTTGTAACTGTCGCGGACTTTGTCGAGCGCGGCGATGAGCTCGGGGTGACCGACAAAGTAGCCGACGCGCTGGAAACAGAGCGAGTAAGCCTTCGAGAACGTTCGCGAAACGATGACGTGCGGATATTTCAACGCCAGCTTCAGCGCGTTCTCCTCCGCGAAATCCACGTAGGTTTCGTCCAGAATCATGACGCCGCGTTGCGCCCGGCAAAGCGCCTCGAGTTCCGCCGTCGAGTAACCGCGTCCGCTCGGCGCGTTCGGGGTGGTGATGAACGTGAGCGCGGCGCGAAAATTCCATTTCTTTGCCCGGCGCAGTTCAGCGACCGCGGGAATTCCGAAATTCGATTCGAGCGGAACAGCATTCGCGCGCGCGCCGTGAATCGCCGCCAGCACCGGATAGAGTGAGTAGCTGGGCGTGAAATACTGAACCGCCGCCCGCGAGTAATTCCGCACTCCGCGTTCCGCATTCCGCGTTTCCACAAACGCCCGCGT
>QHPA01000038.1 GCA_003218935.1 Verrucomicrobiota bacterium | reverse complement strand
GTCGGGTGCAGCCGGGCTTGATCTGTTCGAGTGTCTGTTTGCAGCGATTTAACTTTTGCACGATTGACTCGACGGTTGCAGTCCACACAAAGGGCTTAGGCGCGGTATTCCAATTGGCGAGGAACTCCTCGATGGCCGTCTTCAAATCCTCGACGCTGACGAAGACTCCGCGCCGGATGCGTTTGCCTGTCAACTCCCCGAACCAGCGCTCGACCAGATTCAACCAACTCGAACTGGTCGGTATGAAATGAGGAATGAATCGGGGATGCCGCAGTAGCCAGCGCTGCACTCTGGGATGTTTGTGAGTGCCATAATTGTCCATCACTACATGCAACTTCAGATCGCCAGCGAACTCTTCATCCAGACGTTGAAGAAACTTCATGAATTCCTGGTGGCGATGCCGGGCGTAGCATTCCCCAACCACCTTGCCCTGGGCCAATTCCAGTGCCGCAAAGAGCGTGGTGGTCCCGTTTCGCTTGTAGTCGTGAGTCATCGTTCCACACCGCCCGCGCTTCAGAGGCAATCCCGGTTGAGTGCGGTCCAAGGCCTGAATTTGGCTCTTTTCATCGACACACAGCACCAGAGCTTTGGTCGGCGGATTCAAATACAGCCCCACCACATCGGTCAGCTTTTCCAGAAAGCGAGGGTCCCTTGAAAGTTTGAAGCTCTGTGTGCGATGCGGTTTGATCTGATGGCTCTGCCAGATCCGATTGACAGTGGCTTTGCTCACGCCATGTTCTTGGGCCATCGTGCGACAACTCCAATGCGTGGCCCCGGGAGGCTTGCTCCGCAGAGTGCTCTGGATGATAGCCGCCACCTTTGCCACAGGATAGGTTGGTTTTCGTCCACGACCCGAAGCGACTTCCCACAAGCAGTCGGCGCCCTCCTTACGGAAGCGCGCCCGCCAAAGCGCGACGGTCTTGAAATTGATCTGCAAGTCTTCAGCAATCTCCTTGTTCTGGCGTCCGTCGCCCGCCGCCAAAATGATGCGACAGCGTTGCGTCACCTGCTGCGGAGTTGCGTGGGCAGCAACCCATCGTTCCAGTTCAAGACGGTCCGCAGACCCCAAGGAAATTGGCTCAGCAATACGTGGCACGGAGCCAGAGTATACCTGAAAATCTATAACTCCATCCATTTATGAGACACTACACTAGTGACGATTACAAAGCCAGCGTGTGGGAAGTGGAAAGCGGTCGAAAAATCCTCCCAGATCTCAACCATGGCGATGCCGTCATGAGCGCTGAGTTCAGCCCGGAAGGCCTGATGATTCTTACGGCGAGCCTGGATGGCAGCGCACGACTTTGGGACGCCTACTCCATGCAACCGATCGAACTTAATCCCGTTCTGAGGCACGTTAGCCGCCTCATGCAGGCCTCGTTCGCTCCTGACGGCCATCGGATCGTCGCGGCCGGCGCCGATGGCACGGCCTATACGTGGGACCTGGCAGGCAGCATTACGATACCGATGGCCCTCTCCGGGGTGGTCAGTGACGACGGCACGCGTCTGCTGTTGACGAACAAAAATACATTCCGAATTCTGGATACCGCTTCGATGAAATCTGTCGAGCCCGCGATTCAAGTTGATTCGCCGCTGCTTGAGGCCAGGCTCAGTTCCAATGGCAGATTCGCGCTCACCGTCACAGCAAATTACGAAGGGCCAAATTTGTTGGGCAAGCTGGTACGGGTCTGGGACTGTGCGACCGGAGCCTGCGTTTCATCTCCGATCGCTCTTACGAACAGGACGGCGCGCGTTTCCTTAAGTTGCGACGGCCAGCGGTTGGTCGTGGTCACCGAAAGGGGTGTCAGACTCTGGAGTACTAAAGACGGCAAACCTGTCGGACCCGTCAAAGTGCACCGGGAGCCCGTCTCCGGTGCGGTCCTCAGCTCAGACGGAAGCCGCCTCGCAATCTTTGGAGGCAACCTGGTGTCGTTGTGGGATACTTCCTCCGGGCATGAGGTCTGCGCGCCACTGCGCCATCCCTTGCCAGTCAGTGTCGCGGAATTCAGCCTTGCTGGTCACACCATCGTCACCGCGTGTAAGGATAACCAACTGAGCCAGGGTGAAGCCCGCGTCTGGGACGCTTCCACAGGAAAGCCCATCGGACATCCAATGATTCATCGAGACGGCATTCTTTGCGCGGCCTTTAGTCGTGATGGACGCCGGGTCATCACGGGCGGGGAGGATTTCACGGCGGTCATCTGGGATGTCAAGACCGGTAATCCGACCAGCGCGCCGATGCGCCAAGAGAATCAGGTGCGTGGTGTAGCTTTTAGCCCGAATGGGCGTTGGGTTGCCACGGCAGCATTGGATGGTGTGGCCCGAGTGTGGGACGCGATCACCGGTGAGCCGGTGACACCACCCCTTAAGCATCCAGGAGTCCTGCAATTTGTCCGCTACAGCGCCGACGGTTACACCCTCATCACTGCAAATGAAAGTGGCCAGATATGGCGTTGGGACCTGCGCCCGGACTTACGCCCCAGCGAGGACATTTTACTGCTGTCTCAGCTCTTATCCGGCGCCCAAAGCACTGCTTCTCCTGGCCCAGGCACGTTGGAAGAACGCCGTGGCGTCTGGCGAAGCTTGCGTTCCGCGTATCCTGATGATTTTGCGGTGTCGCAAGAAGAGGTTCTTGGCTGGCATTCACGCTATGCTCGAGTCAGTCAAACCGCGCAACACTGGGCGGCAGTCGTTTTCCACCTGAGCCACCTTGCGGCTTTGAACCCCAAGGATTCAACAGTTCTAGGTCGGCTCAAACAATCAGAAGATCACCTGGCTGAAGAGAAAAGCCGATGAATTTATTTTGATCCGCGAAATCCAGGCGCTTTTGCCCGAAGCACAAAGCACTAACTGGCCCAATTTTATTGACCGCGACTCAACCTGGGCTTCGTTCAAATCTGTTGCAGGTCGCTCAACTTTTTACTATAAGGAACCGAATGAGGCGTACTTTTCGCGCTAGTCACTTCGAACCTGACTGAGGGAGGAAGTTTCCGACGAAAGTTGAAAGAAGTGGCGTTGTTCGTCCGTATAAAGGGAAAAGTGTCTTTGGAGTGCTCGGGTATCTCGCACCTTGATAGACGAACAAGAAGCTGAAGCGACAAAAGGAGAACATATGGCAACAACTCTTCGACCCACCAAAAGTGCTTTAACCCGTCCGAACCGAAGATTAATTGCCGGTTGAGCCAATCCACGTCGGTCTTTTTCAAACGCAACGTTTCGCTCGCTCGTCCGCCAGACATGCTCATCAATTTGATGAAATCGCTAAACTCCTGCGCGTTTGCGAGCGCCTTGCCTTTGCCTGACTCGGCCACCTTCCCCTCGCTGAAGGCCGGCTGGAAAGTCGCCGAACAGATTTTTTCCTTTTCGGACGGCGTGATCAGAGGGTCGTTTGCGCGGCTTGGACTTGAGCGCGCAGATTGTCCGTGGGAAGACGCATAATCCACTTGTCATCGAACCCGCGAATGGGACGCTTGCGTTCATCAAAGACCCTTTGGTAACTTCGCTGCCGATGTTCACGATTACTGACAGACTCGGTGTGGAACCCAAACTGCGAGGTACTGCGGCTTACAGTTGCTTTCATGTGCTTACTCCAGCACAAAAACTAGCACAAGCTCAAGTGCGAGACCTTAGTTCATTCGTAACATATTGGCTATCAGGTTGCCCGCGTGGCGGAATTGGCAGACGCGCTAGATTCAGGTTCTAGTGATTAACATCGTACAGGTTCAAATCCTGTCGCGGGCACCATATATCTTCAGCGCACTTTGAACCGCCCCGTCTAAATAATTCATTCAGCGCAATTTCATGCGTGTAGTGATTCGTCAGATCAACGGAAGTGATGCTGCGCGATGGCAGGACTTGCTGAAAGCGTCGATTGGGGAGGATTACCCTGACAAACAGGTTTACGAGCCGGCTTGGGCTTCAACCCAACTCGACCTTGTAACCGGACATGAAACCTGGGTCGCCGAGGCAAACGGGGGCTGGCAGGCGAGTGTTTCTTTTCTCCAGCCTGCGTCTCAGACCAAAAACCCCGTTCTGAATCTCGGCCGCCCGTTGTTTCGCCCGGAGAGCTTTAAAGACGGTTCCGCCGAAGCGCTCCTGCGCCGCATCAACGAGCTGGCCGCCGAACGCCGGCAGATGATCGTCGCGCGGATCCTTGCCTCCGATCACCCACAGCAGTTATTGCATGAAAAAATCGGCTATGTCTGCGTCGGATTTCAGCCGTTCAAACACCTGTTCCTCGTGCGGCAAGGGGCGCTGTTTTATGTTTGGTTCGCCAAACCCGACATCGTTCCCCGCCGCCCGATCTCGGAATCCCTTTCCCAGGTCAGCGAACTGGCCGCCGCCGCCCTCAACCAACTGAGAATTCCCAACCCGCTGTCGGTTCGCGATGGCGTCACGGGCTATCCCCTGCAAACCGAACTGCAACTTCACGAAGCCAGCTACAATGATTTCGCGCTTTGGCGCCTGCACGCCCAATCTTCCAGTCCGCCGACCGAAATCTCCAGCGGCTACAACCTCGGCCTGGGACTGCTCCGCACCTCCGGTGACGCGCAGGTTCGCGCAGTTCTGGGCAAACGCCACAACAACGTCGTCGCGGGCCTGGCTTATCTGGCCGATAACCGCGACCGCTGCGTTCGCCTCGTGGACAGCTTCAGCACTGATGACTTGTCCATCGGCGCGCTCTTTAATTATGCGGTCAGAATCGCCCAGGATAAACTCAACGCCGTTTACCTGGAAGCAGACATCCTCATGACTGCGCCGCGCCTGCTGAAAACCGCCGAACAGCTTGGCTTCGTTCCGGTAGCCTACCTGCCGGCCTTTTACTTCAACGCTGACGGCCACACCGACGTTGTGAAAGTAGTGAAACTGAGCATGGCCTATTCGCTTGAACATATCGAGTTGAGCCCGCACGCCAAGATCATCGTCCAGATCGTTGACCAGAGTTTTCAGGACCAGAAAATCGGCGTGGCCATTATCAACCTGCTCCGCGGCCTGCCCATTTTTGAGGGCCTGGGTGATGGCGAACTGCGCAAGATTGCCCGGTTATTCACCCAAAAGCTTTACCGGCCGGGTGAAAAAATCTTCAACAAAGGCGATTCCAGCAACGAAGCTTACGTGGTCATGCGTGGCCAGGTGGAGATTCACCTCGAGGAGAAATCATCGCCAATCGCCACCGTCGGCCATGGCCAGATCTTCGGAGAACTCGCGTTTCTCGACAATTCGCCGCGGGTGGCTTATGCCATCGCCAGTCAGGCCAGCATCCTCCTCGTTATTCAGCGGACCGCCTTCAACGACCTCGTGCAGCGCGAACCGTACTTCGGCATGGTGGTCATGCGCAACATCGGGCTGGAGCTTTCCCATCGTTTGCGCCGAACAAATGCCGCCGCCGCCGTCGTCAAGAGATAACCTCCCGCCTACCAGGAGACGGGCACAGACAATTTGTTTCCAAATCGGTTCTTGTAAAAAAGCTGCTTGTGCGTCGCCCCGTACTCATAAACCAACCGTGTAATCTTCACGTCGTAGCAACAATACTCGGCGATTTCCAGCAGTTTGCCTTCCTTGAACCACTGGATGGCTTGCATGCCTTCGGAGGTCTTCTCCAAACCGAGCGTCGCCGCCGCGATCACATCCAGAGAAAGCCGGTGCTCCAACCTCTTCTGCAACTCCGCCAGCATATCCAGCGTCGGAATCTGCCGCAGATCCAACGTGGTGTAGCCGTGCAACACCTCGTAATCGAATCGCAGATTGTTGAAGCCAACCACCAGGTCCGCGCGCAGCAATTCGGTGATGAGGTCGTTGACCTTTTTTTCGCTGTAGATGAGGTAGTCGCGCCGTGCCGTGCTGTAAGTGACTCCGACGCTCATTTGCATCCGGCTGATCTTGTCCCAGCCGCCGACGTCTTCCGCCGACTTCTGCGTTTCCAAATCAAAATAGACGATGTTCTTCATCCCGGTCATTGGCGCGGGCAAACGCGCGCGCCTCACTTTACCGGGCAAGCCGACTCGCGCAAAAGAAAATCACGCCGGTCGAACAGCCAACCGCTGTTGGTGGATCGGACGACGCGGCGCGACGCGCTGCTTGACGCGTGAGGACCTCGCTTTTGCAAATATCCTCTTTCCAGCTTTCGCCGCCGCCGATTAAGATGGCAGCCGTGAAACACAAAGGCAAAGCCACGCAGGCCGCGCTGAAGTTGATCTTCTGGACGCTCGTGGCGCTGCTCGTGGTGACGGCGATGGGGTTTCTGGCCGCAGTGGTGGGTGCGTTCATCTTTTCGATTTCCGTCGGCCTGTTTACCGTGTGGGTTGTGTTCTCCCTGTTTTGCCTCTGGTTTTTCCGCGATCCCGACGCGCGCGTGCCGGCGGACCTCAACGTCATCATCGCCCCCGCCCACGGCAAAGTGGACGTGATTGACGAGTCCAACGAGCCTGAATTCATGGGCGGCCCCTGCCGGCGCGTTTCCATTTTCCTTTCGGTAATCGAGGTGCACGTGCAAAAGGCGCCGGTGGCGGGAAAATTGGTTCAACTGAAGCACACGCGGGGACGGTTCATGAGCGCTTTGAAACAGGACTCGGCCGCGCACAACGAAAACGTGCTGATCGGCTTTGAATCGAGCGAGAAGCCCGGCGAAAAAATCGCTGTGCGCTTGATCGCGGGTGTCCTGGCCCGGCGCATCATTCCGTGGATTGCGGAGGGTGACGAGGTGGCGCGGGGCGAACGCATCAGCCTGATTCAATTCGGCTCGCGTGTGGACATTTACCTGCCGTTGACAACCGAAATCCGCGTCAAGCTCGGCGACAAAGTCCGCGGCGGCGAAACCGTGATCGCCTCCAGAACCTGAGGACCTATGGCGACCGAGTCCAGCAACTCACCGCGGGCCGAAGGCGAGGCTGCGGAGCTGAAAATTTTTTTGCTGCCGAACCTGCTGACGGCGGGAAATCTCTTTTGCGGCTTTCTGGCGCTGACGCTCATCGTCGGAGCGGACATCACCAATCCCGGCGCCTTCGGTCCAACCATCCGCAACGCCATCCTCTTTATCATCCTCGCCTGCGTTTTTGACCTGTTGGACGGGCGGGTGGCGCGCTTCGGCGGACAGGACAGCCCGTTCGGACGCGAATTCGACTCGCTGGCCGACATTATTTCCTTTGGCGCCGCGCCGGCGTTTCTGGTGCATCGCGTCGTGCTGCACGATGTCTTTGAAAAACACCCGGAAATCGGCTGGTTCATCGCGTCGGTTTATTTGATTTGCGGCGCGTTTCGACTGGCGCGCTTCAACTGTCTGGTCGCCGCGGGCGGCGGTGGAGGCAGGGATTTTCTTGGTTTCCCGATTCCCGCCGCAGCCGGCACGGTGGCCTCCATCACCTTGTTCCTGCTCTGGCTGGATGACCGCGGCTGGCTGGACGAGCGATTTGCAAAAACGCCCTGGCGTTACGTCCTGCCGGTCATCATGGTCTTTCTCTCGTTCATGATGGTCAGTGAAGTGAAGTATCCCTCCTTCAAGTCCCTCGATTGGCGCGCCAAACGCCCTTTCCCCAAAATGGTCGCCATCATTCTGGCAGCCGCCTTTCTATTCATCGCTCAGAAACAAATCCTGCCGGTCGTCCTGCCGTTGATCTTCACCGCTTATTTGATATACGGTTTCATCCGGCCGCGCCTGTCGCGGAAGATTGTTCACGAGATTGAAGAGGAGGACGAGGACGAGCAGCCGACCGCGTAACCCGCATGCCGGACTTTTTTTCATACCTGCTGCCTGCATGCTACGGGTTCGCGTTCGGCTTTGTGGTCTCGATCCCCGTTGGCCCGATCAACATCTCGATCGTCAACGAAGGCGCCCGGCGCGGCTTCGGCTGGGCCTTTCTCATCGGCCTGGGGGCGACGATCATGGAAGTGATTTACTGCGCCATCGCCTTCGCCGGTTTCGCGCGCCTGTTCAACTCGCGGTGGATCAAAGCGACGATGGAACTCGTCAGTTTTCTGTTGATGCTTTTCCTCGGCCTGAAATATCTGCTGGCGCGTTCCCTGCCGGCGACCACCCGGAGCATCGAAACCATCGAACATCGCCTGCACCCGCACACGGCCTTCTGGACCGGCCTCGTCCGCTGTCTCGGCAACCCGGGTGTGCTGCTGTTCTGGATTACCCTCTCGGCCACATTCATCTCGCACGAATGGATGGACGACACCTGGCCGAGCAAGGGCGCCTGCGTGCTGGGCGTGGCGCTCGGATGTTTTGCGTGGTTCACACTGCTCAGTTTCCTGGCCTCGCGCGGGCACGGACGTTTTTCCACCCACACATTGCTGCGCATGTCCCAGTTTTCCGGCGCCAGCGTTTTGGGGGTGGCCATCGTAACCGGGCGCATGTGCTTGGCGGCGTAGCGGAGGGCAGCTCGCTAATACTTGTTCGGCATGAAAAACGACGAGGACGCCTTTCCCTCCCCATGAATCCTCGTAGCCGCCGACGTGAGTCGGCGCACTTGTTTGCTTTCGAGGCGAAGGATTAGCGCCGACTCACGTCGGCGGCTACGGTTCAGGGGTTCAACGCGCGAATCGTCTCGGGGCAATCTCTCCCCGCGAGGAACGAGCGGGGAGAGAGGGGAAACTGACGGAAAACGGCCGCCCGGCCTTACCTGGAGCCGGCCTTCTTTTGCAACGGCCCGCCAGTGAAGTGCGCCGACTCAAATTCCCTGCGCAACCAGTCGTTGATGGCCTCGCGTCGTCGCTCCTCGCGCAAGCCGCTCGTAACCGCCGGCAGTTCGGCCTTCAGCTTGGCCTCGTCCAGCGGCTGCCGCGACAATAAATGCACCATCATTCCGAGTCTGCCGTCGCGCGTCATTTCGAAGCGGCTCGTCTTGCCCGGAGTCAATGGAAAAGCGAGGTCCTTCAGCAAACTCAGGTCAAAACGGCCCTCCCACTCCTGGGGCAGCGAATGCGTGCTGAGCGAAAATGGCGGCAGCTTGTGGGAAATGACGTTGGCTTCCAGGCAAACGACCTCGAACGATTTGTTTTGCGCGAACCCGTTGGTCAACGTGCCGTAAAACGCCTCGCCCGCTTTTCTCGCCGCGTCCGTCGCTTCGTGCTGACGAAATTCCGCCGTGACTTTTTCACGAACGACTTCCAGCGGCGGCGCTTCGCTCGGAATCCTTTTCTTCAGCGTGATGACGTAAACACCGTCCTCACCCGGAAGCGGATCGCTCGGCATGGGCTGCTCCGGGGTCAGTGCGAAGGCCACCTGCGTGAACGTGTCGAGCACCTTCAAATCCCTGGGCCCATCCCGCTGCGTGAAAGGTTCGGTTACGCCGGACTGGTAGCCGGTCGCCGCGGCCAGTTTATCGAGATTGTCGGACTGATTTGGCTGTTTCTGGTACAGCTCATATAATTGTTCCATGAACTCGGTGCCCTTTTTGCGCGCCGAAGTCATGGCGAAGGCCCGCCGCTGCTCTTCTTTGATCTTTTGCATCGCTGCGTCGTGCGGCATCGCCTTGCCGTCGGCGTCCTTGTAGAAATCGGCGCCACGCTGCTGGTAGAACCGTTCCAGTTGCTGGGTCAAATTCGTTATTTGCGCCAGGGCCTGGTCAGCTTCCGCAAGATAATTCGTGATCTCGAACTTCACGTAGCTGACCTGCACCCGATCGGGGATGCGGTATTCCGACAGGTGATTCGTGTAAAACTCCGCCAGCGCCGCGGGCGGCACCTGCACGCTCGCGAGATAATTTGACGCCGAAAAAAAGACGGCCTCGGTGGAGAGTTGTTCGTTCTCCTGGCGACAAACCGTCTCGGCTTCGCGTGGCGTCACCAGACTGCCAGTGAGGCCGGCCAGCGAAATGAGTTGTTCAAGCCCTGCTTGATGACGAACGAACGTTCGAAATTCGCTTTCGCTGACACGCCCGCGCGGGAGTGTCGTTTGCAGAAACTGCTGGTAGAATTCCACGTGGAAAGCGCCGCTCCTGCGGAAAGTGTGAGCGATCCAATCGGCCACGATTTCATCGCTCACCTGAATGTTCAGGTCATTCAGTTTTTCGGCAAAAAGAAGCCGCCTCGGTACCTGGACAGCGAGGTTGAAGAATTGTTGAGCGCCTTCGGCCTCTTCGGGCCAGCGGCCGGAAGAAAAGAGGTACTCCAAACGCGCCTCCTGCTTCATCTGCTCGTATTCCCCGGCCGTGATGGCCCGGCCGTTGAAATAGCCATAATCGCTCGGCTCCCCGCTGAAGATGCTGCGCCCACCGCCCCGCCGGCCGCTGCTGGGATCGAGGAACTTGACCATGCTGATAATGACTACAGTAGCGAAAATAGCCATCAGCCACTTTTGATGACGCCGGATATGTGCAAACATAATTCAACAAGGGCGGTAAATTCAGGCGCGCACCCTACCCGCCCCGCCCGAACACGGTCAAACGCAAAACACTTGCGGTTTCGATCTCAAATGGCGCCAGTCCAAATCCAACTTTACAAGCCGCCAACGCTTGTGTAACGCTCTGGCCCGTTATGCTGAATTTGAAGAAATTTCTCCCGTTGTTTGTGCTCCCCTTCCTGCTCATCGGGTGCGCGACGTCTACGATCACCAATCTGACTCCCAGCCGTCTGCCGCGAAAAGACAACGGGCAATACGCTCTCGCAGTCGAGTGGGACAGCCGCCAGCAAAGCCTCATCAGGGATTCCATCAAAGCGTCGGTTGTTGTTGGCCTCGACCAATACCCGATGCAGCGCACACTGATGCTCACCAATCGTTGGGAAACGCTCGTGCCCGTTCCGGCAGACAACAACGTCGTCACCTATCGTTACCGGTTCGACTACGAGTATCGCGGCTTTCCCACCCACCAACTCGACAGTAAACTCTCCAGGTATTATCAGTTGTTCATCCTCGATAAATAGAGCGGGGGTTTGGTCTGTTGCCCCGTAGGCCCCCTTCCCCTTGTCTGATGGATCGAGTCCGGTTGTACTACATGAGACACGCGTTGTTCGTGGCGACACTCGTCACGCCACTGGTCATGGCCTCGAACGCGACTGACTTTCAAATCAGTTCCTTTGCGGCCACGGGCAGAATCAGTTGGACCGGCGCCTCTTCCAACGGAGTCTGCAGCATCGAAGCCGCGACCGCGCCGACGGGTCCCTGGCTCCCGCAGCGCAATTTGTTTTCAACGAACCGTGTTGGCCAGGCCAGCCTGCCGACTCCATCCGACAACCGCTTTTATCGTTTGCTCACGGCCGACATTTCCGCGACGCCTTCGGGTTACAGCAACCTGCTCGCCGCTTATGGCATCATCGAAACCATCGCTGGCCGAGGAGGAGGGCGCTCTGACGTCACCAATTACTGGCAACCGGAGTTCGAAGGCGCGCCGGCCACCAACGCGGATTTGTCGCGACCGCACTTCGCCATGGCGGACGACTCCGGGAACATCTACCTCGCTGACAAGGACAGCCATTCCATTCTTGAGATCACCTCGGACGGAACGATCCATACTTTCGCCGGAACGCACGTCGGCGGGTTCAACGGGGACGGTCCCGCGCCGGCAACCAGCCTACAGTTGAATTTCCCAAACGGCGAATGGGTGCGCGGTGACGGCACGGTTTACATCCTCGACACGGACAACGGCAGGATTCGGCGCGTGGACACCCTTGGCGTCATGACCACGCTGTTCACGGTGGCCGGCGGCATCAGCACCGGCCGCGGCCTTTGGGTCAGCGCCGACGAATCGCTGGTCTATTTCGCCTCCGGCACCGACTTGAAGAAGTGGACGCCGATCGGCGGGGTGCAACTGCTCAACAACCAGTTCAAAGAACTCGGCAACCTGGTCGTTGATTCCGCCGGCAACCTCTTCGTGACCGACCGCGCTGACAACCGGGTCTTCCTCGTTTCACCCGACGGCAGCCGCACCATCATTGCCGGCGACGGCGGCGACAACAACGGCGGCGACGGCTTCCCGGCCCTGCAAACCGGTTTGCTCGAAGTCCGCGGTGTCTGGCCGTTGCCGACCGGCGGTTACCTGCTCGTCACGCACAAAGGCAGCCAGGTCTGGTATGTCGATGCCGCCGGCATCATCCACCTGTTGGTCGATGGCGCCACCGGCAATCACGCGGGAGACGGCGCCTGGTTTCATTCGCCCGGACTCAAGGTCAGCGAAGTTCGCAGCGTGGCACTCGACGCGCAGGGAAACCTTCTAATTGTGGAAAATGACTACGGGTACGTCCGCCGGATTCGTTTTCTGCCGATCCGGCCGTAGGCGGGACGGGCTGTCCCAGCCCGCCGGGCCGCGGCGCGGTGGGGACATCGCCGGATTGTGGTTGGGCTGAATTCGCCGATGTGTTAATTTCACTGCATGAAAGCCCGCAGGTCCATTTCTCTGCTCCGGCCTGCGCGTGTGACGTCGCGGCCCAGGACGAGCTGCTTCAACCCGATGAACCGTAAAACTCCAACCAGGTCGAAGTATGCGCGAACAAAATGATGAAAAGACGGTCCTCAAACAGGAGCGCGACCAGATGCTCAGACTGGTCTCCAAGGGCTTTTACAACGAACTCATCAACTATGGTGTCCGGAAGGACGAAATCCTGAGAGTCGCGTCGCATCTGCTTGACAACCTTATGGCGCAGGAGAAGAAGCCCGGCGAAGGCGTTCAGTACTACAACCACATCTTCACGCTCGATACCGTGAAGGATGAGTGGAAGGAACGCAAGCGACTGACGGTTCAGCATGTGACGCTCCGGCCGCTGCAACCGGCGGTCATCACCAAAGTCGTCCAGTGGCTCAAGAACCCCGAGATCCGTGAAAGCTTCGTGCCGGCCTTTCCCGAAAAGGAAATCGATTTGCAAAAATACTTCACTCATCCCACACGCGACTATTTTGGCATCTATTATAATGATCAGCCGGTTGGAATCGTCGGCGGTGAGAACATCGATCCGGTGGCGGGCAAACTGGAGATGAAAAAGCTGGTGGGCGAATCCGGGCTGCAAGGCAAAGGCATCGGTAAACGCGCCACGTTCGGCTTTCTTTATTACGCGTTCCTGATCCTGGACCTGAACAAGGTTTACATCCACTCGCGCGACATCAATATCCGCAACCTCAATCTCAACAGCCGGTTTGGTTTCGAGTTGGAGGGAATCTTCTTCGAGGACATCAAAGTGGGTGACAAGCGCCAGGACGTTGTGCGCATGGCCCTGTTCAAATCGCTCTGGCTGCAAGTCTTCTCTCGCGCCGCCTGACAGGGGCGGCAGGCATCACCGCCGCGGCGGCGCACCGGAACCATGAACCGTAGCCGACGACGTGAGTCGGCGCTGTCTATTTGAGAGTGCGCGGACTGACGTCCACGACTACGAGGCATTCCGCATCGCACACAACTCATTTGTTGGCAACGATGTCGCGGTCGCGCTGCCTCAGTCCAGCCGTTTCACCCGGATGTTTTTGTAACGGACGACGCTTTTCGGGTCATGCGCCTGGAGCGCAAAAGTGCCTTCGTCCAGCTTGCGGGTGAAATCCTTGCCGGGTTGAGTTCCGGGCGGCTCGGTGTATTCGAAGATGATCTGCCCGTCGATTCTCACCGACACATGGTTATCCTTGACGACGATGTGCTGGGCCCACCATTTGTTGTCTTTCGCTGGAGTGGAAGCGACGTTCACGACATCATACAGACTGCCGGTCTTCTTCCAATCCGTGTGGCTCACGTTCACCTGGCATTCAAAACCGTACTTCGGCCAGTCGGTTTCCTGATAGCGGGTGTGAAAATATATGCCGCCGTTTGAGCCCGGCTCCGTCATCACGTCCACCTTCAACTCGAAATTCTTGAACGGCTTCGTGTCGCCGACATAAAACAGATGATCGCGCGGACCGTGGGCGACAAACGCGCCGTTCTCAATCTTCCAGGTGTCGGGATGTTCGGTGGCCGGCTTCCAACCATTGAAGGTTTTGCCGTCGAAAATGGTCACGAACCCTTCCTCGGAGTCAGCCCCGAGGCAAGCGATCACGGAGACACCGATAGCGAATGAAATCAAGAATGTGCGTTTCATGCCGCGAATGTTACCACCAGGTGAAGTTCGGGTCCGGTTTAGGGCCAGTGTAGTTCCATTGGTACGCCTGTTTCGGAAACTGGAAATAGGCGGTGTGGCCGTCGCCGTAAATCACATTAAAGCGGTATTGCCCCTTGTAGTTGTGCCACTGGCTCCACGGATCGTTTTTGTCGCGATCCGCCCACCACGGCCAATCGCCTTGAATAAGCTT
Source organism: Verrucomicrobiota bacterium (assembly GCA_003218935.1). Lineage (GTDB taxonomy): Bacteria > Verrucomicrobiota > Verrucomicrobiia > Limisphaerales > AV2 > AV2. The sequence continues at coordinate 1,426 of QHPA01000038.1, read as the reverse complement.
GTTGGAAGGACCGCGAGCGATCTCGCTCGTTTTCATCGGGGTCGCGTCGGGGGTGCCTTTCGCGGCCATGGAGTTGCCTGTCACATGCTTCACGCGCAGCGTCTCCACTGCCCAGACCGTGAGGTAACTGTTGCCCCAGGCGTCGTAACAACTGCGAGTCCCTTTCGGGAAGGTACTCTTCCACAGCGAATCACCCTTGTCCGAGGGACAATGAAACGTTTGCAGGGCCGGCACGTACTTGTTCAACGGCCGTTTGTCCGCCGTGAGTTTGAACGCATCGTGGAGCGTCATGGTGCCGGTCGTGCCGCCCAGCTCGCCCCAGTCCGGATAGACCGGATAGGAATCCAGATTATCATCGGCATACATATGGAAGCCGATGGCTTGCTGGTGCATGTTCCGGCCAAAATCGCAATGATAGCAATGACAACCAGAAGTTCGATCAAGGTAAACGCCGCCTGTTGCAGAAAGCGCCTGTTCATAGAATTGTCCCATCCTGTGTCCGCACCGCCGGTTTGGCAAGCTCGGAATTGCAACGGATTAATTCCGCTGCGATGTCTCGCAGTCTGGCTGTGGCGGCAGGTTAGTAAGGCGGCAGGCCGGAGAGCTTTGTTCGGAGCTGCTCTTCTTGTTCGCGGATCAACGCCGCTTCCTCCCGAATGTTCTCCAAGGAGAGCTGCGTGGCCGGGAGCAGATTCCAGCAGCCCGATACCAGCCCTCCCACGCCAACAAACCCCAGCACCAACCCGAACCCAACCAGCGCGTGAAACCATCCGGCAACCTCCCAGTGTCCTAACACCGCGCCGAGCAACGTGACGAGGCTGGCTGCGGCAAACGCCCCTAGTGCCACGTAGATCGAACGTAATGCGCGCAACAAGAGCGATCCTTGCCTCTCCACGCGATTGACCTGCGCAACCAGACGCTGCGCGCCAGTTGCGGTCTTCACGCCTGATTCGGATTGCGCCAGGAGCTCGTGCATGCGGTCGCGCGTGCGGAGCATGCGGTTGATGGTGCTCATCGCCAACACGCTGGCGGCATTGGTCAACACCGCCGGCGCGGCAATGAAGGTGAGCACGGCGAACGGACTTTGCCCCAGCGAAATGGCGTCCATAACACAATAACGTTCCGTTGTCTCCAACACACGGCCGAAGCAGCTTCGAACAACTCCCTAAGCTCACCGACGTATGAGCCTTGTTACCGGCCCTGTCAACCCGAGTCAACGGCGGGCGGTGTCCCAATTTACTGTAGAGTCGGCGCTGTGCGCCGATTCCTCGATCCGCAGGCTCGACGCTACAACTGACCCGAAGGTGGTTTGGCGCGAATTTCCCGATTTCCTGGCCTGCACTTGTGTTGAGCATTCACGCAGATGTAACTTTACACTCGAGGCCAAATCTGATATGCAATCGGAAGTGTCAGGGGGACGGTTTCG
>QHPA01000037.1 GCA_003218935.1 Verrucomicrobiota bacterium | reverse complement strand
GTCCACAACCTGCAAACCGAAGAAAAATGATGCCGCATAAATCCATGCTGATGCATGAAGAATCTGGAAGGCATGCCGACGAGGAACTCTGCGCCACACGAGAAATCCCACGAGCAGCGCAAAAAGACTCAAAAGGAGAACGGTGAGAACCATAACGTGTGATGCCGCCTAACGAAAAGCGTCAGCCACGGTAGGCAGCCACCGCTGACGCTCGAAAACACTCTGAGCAAAACGGCTGCCGCCCATTGGCTCCACGCTCGTTCGGCGATGTGTCCATATCTTCGAAATCTCTGGTCCCTCGCTCTCCGACAATGCCCTGGCGATCGACCTGGTCACTGCGCTGGGAATGTAACCGCGAAACACGCCAAATACACGAAAAGAAATCCGTGGCGCGGGCGCTATACTTCCGGCCTCTAAGCTCAACAGGAGCTAACGGAGGAAACCAGAAGTGAATCGGCGCCCGACCCTTTTGGTGCCATTCTGCCCGTTTGAAGGCTATTTCCATGAGTGGTTCCAGATTGCTTCGCGCGGAGGCCACGACCATTTCCCCGCGGCTTAGCGTGAGGAGACAGACCCTTACATTGCGCGTGGACCGGGCGTCGTGGCGCACATAGATGGCGACGAACTCACCCTGGTTCATCACGCCAACTAGGCGATCCCAGCCGCGGGTGGCCATTGCCTTGTCAGCCGCGGATAGAATGACAGCGCGTTTCAGTTGCTCGTGACCTTCGCGCAGTTTGTAAACGCCCACTTCGGCGCCACGGACTGCGTGCAAGGCGGTGCGCGCTTCGGGGTCAAGATCGACGAAAGCCAGGCCGGCACGGGCGAGGTACAAGGTGATCGGGCCGACGCCAATTTCGATCTTCTCGTCCCACTGCGCAGCCGCGGATTTCATCACGCTGTCCCGCAAGGCACCCACATCAGAGCTGACTTTGAAACACCCGGTCAACCCAAGGGAAAGCAGGGCCAACACAAACGCGATTCCCAATCTCAACCGCACGCATGTCTTGGTGGGGCGAGCGTACTCGCGAGCCCTGGTTTCCGTCCTTTGAAGATCAGGGCTCGACGGAGTCTCCACCCTCCGCAGTACTGCTACGGAGGACGAGTCGCCCCAGCGATGATGATCCCCATGCGCGACGAAAAAGTCGTCGCACGCTTTCAGTGAACCCGGTGGGGCGAGCGTCCTCGGGAGCCCTAATTCCTGTCCATGGGAGGTCAGGGCTCGACGGAGTCTCGCCCCACCGTTCATGGCCCCAAGGCATGTGCAAAAGCCGAAGAAGGCTGCCCTTGAATGTCTGTCCGCGGTTGGCATGCTCGTTACAGCCTCATTTCTTCTCGACCGCCTGCCCGATCTTTTTAAGCGGCTCGATGTTGAATCGTTCCCCGATGACAGCGATCTTCTCCGGTTTGATATTGCCGACGATGTTAATGAACACGGCTTCACGGTTGCTTTCGATGACGGTGACCACCACACCCTCCACAGCTTCCTCGCCGCGGGTCTTTAGGTAAACGCCTACGTCTTCTTCCTTTTTCTGCGCGGTCACGATGCGTTCCCAACCCTGAGCGTCCAGGTCGCTGCGGATCTTCTTCACACGCGTTTCCATCTCGGCGCGATTGCTGTCGTCCAGCCCGATGACATTGACCCGAACGCGGTGGAGACCGCGGAGGAGCTCGGCAATTTCCGGCTCGTTCTTCTCTGCGAGGCGCGCGGCCATGGAGATCAGGTTGCTGGTGATGTGGACTTCGACGAATTCCCCGCCGGAGGTCGGTGGAGAGAACTTGCCGAAGTCAACATAGCCGGGAGGCGTGTTTTCGGCCTGGATAGCGACGCCGACGAGGGCGGCCAGCGTAAGAGCGGAGCGGATAGAGTGTTTCATAATGATTACGGGCGTTAATGGTTTCTGTTTTCCGATGTCCCATTCATCTGCCAATACCCGGAACCGGACCCGTGGGTTGCAGAAAAATGATGATGACTTGTGTTTGCCGCCGAGTATGGCTAAAAGGGTCTCCATGAACCGTCGAAAATTCCTTCAAACCGGCGCCACCGCTGCGCTGGCCCTGTCAACTCTCCCCCATTACGCCGCCGACTTTGGCGACATGAAAAAGCGCGTCGGCCTCATCGGCTGCGGCTGGTATGGCAAATGTGATTTGTTTCGCTTGATTCAGGTTGCGCCAGTCGAGGTGGTGTCGCTTTGCGACGTGGATAAACGAATGCTCGCGGAGGCCGCGGACATGGTCGCGACACGCCAGGCCTCGAAAAAGAAGCCGCGCACCCACGGTGACTACCGCGACCTGCTGAAAGAGAAAGACCTCGACCTCGTGCTGATAGAGACACCCGATCACTGGCACGCCCTGCCCATGATCGAGGCTTGCCAGGCGGGCATTGATGTGTGGGTCCAGAAACCCATCAGCGTGGACATCCTCGAAGGCCAGGCGATGCTCGCGGCCGCCCGCAAGCACCAACGCGTGGTGCAGGTGAACACTCAACGCCGGAGCACACCGCATCTCATCGAGGCGCGCGACACGATCATCAAAGAAGGCAAACTCGGCCAGATCGGTCACGTGGAGATTTGCTGTTACTGGCACATGCGCGCCAAAGGCAATCCGCCCGACAAAAATCCGCCCGATTACCTCGATTACGAAATGTGGACTGGCCCGGCGCCAATGCGGCCCTACTGTGAATGGACGCATCCGCGCAGTTGGCGGGCTTTTATGGAATACGGCAATGGCATCGTCGGCGACATGTGCATCCACATGCTCGACATGGTTCGCTGGATGATGGACCTCGGCTGGCCGAAAAAGGTCTCGTCATCCGGCGGCATACTGGTGGACAAGGCGAGCAAGGCGAACATCACCGACACGCAGACTGCCACGTTCGATTTCGGCGAGCTGCAAGTCGTCTGGAACCACCGTACGTGGGGTGAGGCGGTGGACGACAAGTATCCCTGGAGCGCGACGTTCTATGGGGATAAGGGCACCTTGAAAGCCAGCGTGTTCAGCTACGATTTCATTCCGCCGGGCGCGAGCAAGCCGAGCGCCCACGGCGAGCCGCTGTACGAATACGACAAATATCCCGAGGATCAGACGGAGAAAGACCTGGAGAAGCAGTGCGCCTCGGCGATTCGCTGGCACATGAAGGATTTCCTCAAAGCGATCGCCTCGCGCGGCCGTCCTGTCGCCGACATCGAACAAGGGTACATCTCCACGACCTCCTGCATTCTGGCCAATCTTTCGATGCAACTCGGCCGGAGCCTGACCTGGGACCCGGCAAAGGGGAAAGTGATTGGTGATGAAGAGGCCAACCGCCTTTTGCGCCGGTCCTACCGCGCGCCGTGGGTGCATCCGGAGCCTGCAAACGCCTGAGCTGTCTGAACACTCTGGGGAGCGGTTGTGGCGTCTCCCTCGCTTTGAGCCTCCTTACGTCGGCTGCTACGGTCCGCGCCAACCCGCCTTCTCAATGCGGCGGAATTCAGCCTCAACGTCCGTCCCTTCGTAGAAAGAGAGCCAGCCGCGAAGGCGTTTGGTCTCGCCGGGCGCGCAGTCCGGGAACTTTGGATCGGAATGCAGACACGGCACCGGAGCATTCGCCCACACGCGATGACACGGTGCCCACGCCGCGATAATCCAGCGTTTGCCATCAACGGAGCGGCATGCCGCGTAAGGACTGGAAAAAACTTTGTTGTCGTTCGTTTGCTGCTCAAAACCCCCGGCGCCTTTGAGCATGATGCAATTCTGCACGCGCAAATCGCGCAGGGTTTCCTTCGAGCCATTCGTCAACCAGAGTTCCATGCGCACCGCATTGGTCGCCGGCATAACTTTCGCGCCAAAAACAATGCCGTTGGGCAAGCTGCGCTCAATGTCAAACGTGCCGTCGGCGCGACGATTCCATTCCAGTCTTTCCAACTCAGTATTCTGTTGAGTCCAGATCGTGGGCACGTGCGTGTGGGCGAGATAAGTCAAGCCGAGGTTCGACCAGATCGCCTCCGGCACATCGACAACCACGTAGCTCTCCTCGTCCCAGGGAGTGAACACGCTGAGCTTGGTTTCGCGTTGCGGATTGATCGCGCCTTCGAGGAAGCCGATTCGTGGATGGCGTCCGTCCGGATACGGCAGGACGAGCAACGGCGCTTTTCCCGCGCGCTTCGGCCTGTTGCTTTTCCCGATCTTGAACCTCGCCAAAGCCGCGTTGATTTCGTCGTCGCTCAAACCGGTCGCCGCCTTGATCTCGGCGGTGTTGAAGCGATGGTACCAGACCATGTTCTCGAGCCAGAAGCGAAGATCCGCCTCACTCTTCGGTTGGCGGGAGTTGGACCGCTCAAGGTCCGCCGCGCAAGAAAGACTCGTCGCAACGGCCAGCAGCCGGGCACTGGTCCGAACGAGGCCAAAGTTCATCGAAGACGTAACATGCCGCTCGCCAACAAAAGCTTGTCACATGGAGCGCACGCCATTAGCAACGCTGCGTGGCCGGAGCGTCAAGAATAACCTGATACGCCGTCCGTTGAAACGTGCCTCCGAAGGAGCACTGCGGTCCGAGTAGTCGCACCCATGATTTCACAGCCGGTCGGCTAAACTTGAAATTGGCAAGCGGCGGCGGTTCGGGCTAATGTCAATGCGAATTCAGCACCCTGATGTTTATGGAATTGTCTGCCTCTGACATCCTCGCGCAAACGTTTGCCGCTTGCGTTTTACCGTTCCTCCTGACGGCTACCGTCGCTCGGGCAGACTCCCCACTCGAGACTCCGCAATCCGCATTTCCCACGGTGTCCTTCCGCAATGACGTGATGGCAGTGCTGTCCAAGGCCGGTTGCAGCGCAGGCACGTGTCATGGCAACAAGAACGGCAAGGGCGGATTTAAACTCTCATTGCGCGGCCAGGAACCGGACGTTGATTACGTCACCTTGACGCGCGATTTGTTTGCTCGCCGCATCGACCCCATGGAGCCGCAGCAGAGCCTCATTCTCCTGAAGCCAACCACACAAGTCGCGCACGAAGGCGGCTTGCGTTTCAAGCAAGGCTCGGAGGAATACGAAATCCTCAGTCGGTGGATCGCCCAAGGGATGCCCAACGACCTGGGTTCCGCGCCAAAACTGGAGCGCATAGCCGTTGCGCCGCAGGAAAAAGTATTGATCGAGCCGGCGACCGAAGTGCAGTTGCGGGTACTGGCGCGTTTCACGGATGGCGTTACGCGCGACATGACCTCGCTCGCCGTGTATGAACCAGCGAATAGTCTGGCCAGGGTGTCGCATGACGGACTGGTGCAAGGCCAGGGCGCAGGGGAAACCACGGTGTTGGTGCGCTATCTCCACTGCCAGGAACCGGTGCGATTGGCCTTCGTGCCGGCGCGGCCTGGTTTTGTTTGGAAGAATCCGCCGCTCAACAACTACATCGACGAGCAGATCTTCGCCAAACTGCGCACGCTGCGCATGAACCCGTCTGAACTGTGCTCCGATGAAGTGTTCGTGCGGCGGGCTTATCTCGATTTGCTGGGCATCCTGCCGACGGCGGAGGAGGCGCGTGCGTTTGTGAACGATTCGGTCGTAGCTGCCGACGTAAGGAGGCCCATTTTTCAAAATCGGAAATCGGAAATCGGAAATCCGAAATTGGCCACCGCCTCCTTACGTCGGCGGCTACAAAAGCGCGCCCGACTCATTGACCAGTTGCTCGAACGTCCGGAGTTTGCGGATTTCTGGACATTGAAATGGGCGGACCTCCTGCGCGTCGAAGCCCATTCGCTCGACCAGAAAGGCGTGCAGAACTTCCATCATTGGATTCGCCAATGCATTGCCGAAAACAAACCGCTGGATCAGTTTGTCCGCGAACTCCACCGCCCGCGGCAGCACCTACAGCAGTCCCACGGCGAATTTCTACCGCCCCAACCGCGATCCCGCCGCGCGCTCCAAAGCGGCGGCGCAGGTGTTCCTCGGCACGCGCTTGCAATGCGCCGAGTGCCACAATCATCCTTTCGACCGCTGGACGCAGGACGATTACTACGATTGGGCCGACCTCTTTGCGCGCGTGAAATACAAGGTCATCGAGAACAAACGTGAAATCAGCAGCGACGAACACGAATGGAACGGCGAGCAGATCGTCTTCGTCGCGCGTGCAGGCTCGGTGAAAAATCTGCGCACGGGCAAGGACGCGCAGCCGCGGTTCCTGGGCGATCCGCTGACCTCACGCCGCGCCGGCGAAGCGGAGAACGCCAACGAACCCAGCTCCAACCCCTCCAAAGCAGGGGAGCGAGTGAGCGCGCGCCCGCACGAAGTTCCTCTCTCGGGAAGGGACAGCGGTGGGTCTCCTCCGGATGAACTCGAAGCCCTCGCCAATTGGCTCACGAGTCCAACCAACGCGTTGTTCGCCCGCGTCCAGGTCAACCGGATCTGGTATCAATTGATGGGACGCGGTCTGGTGGACCCGCCCGATGACTTTCGCGCCACCAATCCGGCGTCGCATCCCGCGTTGCTCGACGCGCTGGCGCAGGATTTCGTGAAACACAAATTTGATGTGCGCGACCTGATTCGGCTCATCATGAACTCGCGCACGTATCAGTTGGCTTCGGAGCCGAATGACACCAACGCCGGCGATGAAATCAATTTCTCGCGCGTGTTGGCGCGCCGGCTGGGCGCGGAGCAACTGCTCGATTGCCAAAGCGAGGTGACGGGCGTGCCGTTGAAATTCGCGGGCTATCCAGTTGGCCTGCGGGCGGCGCAGTTGCCCGGAGTGCGGCCGGAAAGCAAAGGCAAGCGCCGCGCGAACCAGTGGGACCAGTTTCTTGAACTCTTCGGCAAGCCGCCACGGCTGTTGACGACCGACACCGAGCGCTCGTGCGAATGCAACATGGGCCAGGCCTTCCAGATGATCAGCGGGCCGACCGTGAACGAATTGCTGTCTGAAAAGGAGAACAGGGTCAGCCGGCTCCTCGCCAGCGGCGAGTCCAACCAGGAGGTCCTCGAAGAACTTTTCTGGGGGACGCTCACGCGTGCGCCGACACCGGCGGAGTTGGGCAATCTTTCGCCCGGCCTCGACAGCACGAAAGAGCGTCGCGCGGAATTGGAGGACATCTTGTGGGGACTGCTGAACTCGAAGGATTTTCTGTTCCGGAAATGAGGTCCTCCTGACATGGAGGCGATCACCAGTGCCGATGATTCTGTTTGAATGACGCAAATCAGCTTTTAGAAATGAATCCCGGCGCGGCGGGACCAGCCACGGAGTGGCGGAAGATAATAGCCGACGGCGTAAGCCGTGGGAACATGGCGCAAAAGCGCTAAGCCCCGGAAGGGGCGATAGAATCCCGCTTTCCAAAGGAGGTCCAATTGTAAATGGTCGGCGTCTGATAACTCCGCTGTTGCGCGAGCACGCGAAGACTTTCGGTGCCCACGCTCGGACTTTCTTTCGCCGCTACGCGGCTCTGAATCGTCCAAACTCAAACCCACGGCTGGCGCCGGGGGCTATTCTCTTCCGCTGCTCCGCAGCTATTTGCCGCATTCTCAAAGCCTGACTTGCAGCCATATTCGGCCTGGCGATGATTGCCGCAGCGTACCAAACCTGAACGACGCAATGAACACATTCACCAGGCGTAATCACGTTCGACACGGTGTTCTGCGCTTCGCGGTGACGCTGGCGATGATCACGTACGTGGACCGGGTGTGCATTTCTCAAGCCGCGCCCTTCATGCAGAAGGAGCTCAGCCTCACGGCGGGCCAGATGGGTTTGGCGTTTTCCGCATTTGCCTGGGCGTATGCGCTCTTCGAGATTCCCGGCGGTTGGCTCGGTGACCGCATCGGCCCGCGCAAAGTATTGCTGCGCGTGGTGATCCTGTGGTCGGTTTTCACCGCCGCGACCGGGTACGTCTGGAATCTCGCTTCCCTGGTCGTCGCGCGCTTTTTCTTCGGCGCGGGCGAGGCCGGCTGCTTTCCGAATCTGACCAAGGCTTTCATGATCTGGTTACCCAACCAGGAACGCACCCGCGCGCAGGTCATCCTGTGGTTGAGCGCCCGCTGGGCCGGCGCGTTCACGCCGCTGCTGGTCATTTGGGTCATGTCCTGGCTTTCGTGGCGAAATACTTTCGCGCTGTTCGGGTTGATCGGCGTGGTCTGGGCATTCCTTTTCTACCGTTCGTTTCGGGATGGGAAACCGCCGAACATTTCATTCGCGTCTCGAGCGTTTGAACCGCGACCCCCTCGCCCGTCCTGCGGACACCCTCTCCCCCTCCGAGGGGGAGAGGGACGGGGTGAGGGGGTGAACACCGATAATCTTTACGCTCGACTCCACGTGCCGTGGCGCAAGCTGCTGGTGTCGCGGACGGTGTGGTTGCTTTGGGTGCAATACTTCTGCCTGACGTACGGATGGTTCTTTTACGTCACCTGGCTGCCGACTTATCTGAGAGAACTTCGTGGCCTGGAACTTGACCAAAACGCATTGATGCTCTGGCTGGCAAATGTGCTGAGGGACTTCCTGAGTCCCGAGACAACGCGAACGGTATTGGTCGCGGCGCTCACCGGAATTCCTTTGTTTTTCGGCGGCCTTGGGGCGATTGCCTGTGGTCTGCTGACGCCGCGTCTCGTTCGCCTGACTGGAAGTGTGACACGGACTCGGCGAGCGATCGCTCTCCTGGGCTTTACCGGCGCAGCGGCTCTCCTGGTCTCATCTTGCTACATCAGGGACCCGTTGCTGGGCATGCTCGCCATGGGATTGGCCAGCTTTTGCAATGACCTGACCATGCCCGGCAGTTGGAGCACTTGCATGGACGTGGGAGGGAGATATGCCGGCACACTTTCCGGCAGTATGAATATGATGGGCAGCGTCGGGGCAGCGGCCGCGCCGCTGGCGATTGGTCTGATCCTCGAATTCGGCGATAGAAACTGGGCGCTCACCTTCTGGATTTCCGGAATCATCTACTTCCTCGGCGGACTTTGCTGGCTGTGGCTGGACCCGGTCACATCGATTGAAGCGGAAGAAGCTCGATCATCATAATGATTTCGTAGCAGCCGAGGTAACGAGGCTCAAACTTCTTCCACTCAACCCTCAACGATCGACCATCAACCGACCAATCAGAGCCTCCTTACGTCGGCTGCTACTGTGACTGCTGATTCCACGGCATCGGCATGGTTGGCTTCCTGCGATGGCGATCGCGACGCCGGTCTTTCGGCCGGTCCTTGAACCATTTGACCAAACGCACGAGTTGTTCGACGGCTTCTTCGTAGGCGCGTTTGCCTTTATCGGCGCTGGCCAATTCCGCGTCGCCCAAAACACCCGTCTCACTGTAACTGCTGGTCCAGGAGATCAGCGTCGCGGGCCCAGCGGCGAAAAGGTCCACCCAATTAAACGGGCTGGCCTCTTCGTTGAAGCTGATCACACCGCTCTTGATCCGCTCTTTGCGCACGTTGTCGCCGTCCAGAAAAAGATACAGCGAGGTCTCCAATTCGCAGGCATGCGCGCAGCCACCGGGAAACTTGCTCTGTCGCCAGCGGGATAGGAATTGCTTGTCCACCGTGAGCAGGTTCCACCACCCGCACAGGATGCATTCCGCATCCGTCTCCAGGTTGGTGCGGCGCGCGACCAGGTCGAGGTTCGGCATGTTGGAACCATGGCCGTTGAGCAGCAGGATTTTTTTGAAACCGTGGTAAGCCAGCGATTTCGTGATGTCGAGGGAAGTCCATCACGTGCCCGGTGTAGCCGTAAGCGATGATGGGCAGGACGAGCAACCTGTCGGCGACCTCGCGACCGGCCCCGTGGGCGATCCCGAGCGGGCAGACGAGGTCCACGTCGAGCGGGAGGTGCGGGCCGTGTTGCTCGACGGCCCCGCACGGCAACACGCAGACTTTGCCGAGATCGACGGCGTCGTTGATTTCGGGCCAGGTCAGCTTTTCGTAACGGAATTCGGTGGCAGCGCGCGACGATCTCGTTCGTTTCCGTGGTTTCATACCCAACCTGTTAATCGCCTCTGACGAACGTGGCAATGAGGAACTAATGGCACAGTTTGTACAACCACGGCTGGACACGGATAAACACGGATGAGGAAATGCTTTGGCGGCAGCTACGACGCGATGGATTCGTCCCTCTCCATCGATGGGTCCTCAACGGCGCAATCCAATGCTCGGCGAGACGCCGAACAGGGCGAACGAGACGGGTCGCGCTCCCCTCAATCCAACAGTCTTGCCCCGCCCGTGTATTTTGCGAGCGTGTCTGGGTTCACCTTCAATCCCAGGCCCGGTAGCGCAGGAATTGGAAGCATCCCCTCGCCATCCAAATGCCAGCCACCAAGCGCAATCTCGTCAATGAACGGAGAGCCCATCAGATATTCCACCAGGTCAGTGTCTGGAAAAGCGGATGCCAATTGCAAATCGGCTGCCAACCCGACGGCTGTGTTCCATCCGTGCGGGATGAACCGAACCCCGTTTTCCTGAGCCATCCAGGCGATACGCCGTTCCTCGCTGATGCCGCCAACTTTCGTCACGTCCGGTTGAACAATATCGAACGCACCCGCCTGCAGCCATGGCTGAAACGATTGTCGGCGTGTCAGGACCTCGCCGCCGGCGATGGGAACCGGCGCCCGGCGGCGCAATTCGACGTAATCATTCATCGCATCCGGTCGGAGTGGTTCTTCAAACCACGATACATCGTAATCGGCCAGCATCGCCGCCGTTTGCAGCGCCCACTTGTAGCCTTGAGACCAGAAGGCATCGCTGCCTCCGGCGTCCACCATCAGCTGCGAGTCCGGACCGACGGCTTCCCGCGCGGCGCGAACAATCGCCTGGTCCACCTTCGCGTTGCCCCGGCCAAAGGGTCCCCAGCCGATTTTGAACGCCCGAAATCCTTTTGCCCGGATGGCGCGCAACTGATCAGCGAGGGGTTTGGGCTGTTGCATGAGAACAGACGCGTAGGGCTTTACGCGCTCGCGATAGCGTCCCCCCAACAACCGGCCCACCGGCTGGCCCGCGGCCTGACCCAGCAAGTCCCAAAGAGCGATGTCAATGCCGCTGATGGCGTGAGTCATCGAACCGCCGCGTCCGAGCCAAAAGGTGTTTTGGTGGAGTTTTTCGCTCACGCGCTCGGGCTCCAGCGCGTTCTCACCGCGGTAAAGTGGTTCCAGGACCGCCAGCGCCGCCCGCACAAGCTGATCGTTGCTGAAAACGCTGCCGAGCCCTAGCAATCCCTGGTCGGTGTGGACGGCGATTAAAGTGTGAACGCAATCCTCAGGCCGCAGTTCATTGCTCCATCCGCCTTCCGGCGTCGCTCCACGCAAACCTGCGCATTTGATCTCCCGGATTTTCACAAGTCATCGCTTCTTTGGGTGCGGAAGGAAATTTTCCAGAAAACACTGGCGCCGCAAAGCTTTTAGATGTGGTTGCAGACTTCGGCTTAGGCGACACGGGGGGAAGCCATACGGCGTTCACCCCGACCCCGTTAGGGAACTTCACCCCATTGTTGGAAAGACGATTTTTCGACAAGTTGTGTCGTTCCCCGAAAAGAAAGGTTTGAGAGAAATGATGGGCGGCATGCTATGAGGACCAAGTTTTGCCTGTCAGTTGCTTGCGGCATTGCTCTGTGCATTTCCGCCGGGTCTGTCGCCCGTGCTGATCTGCTGGTAACAAGCCGGATTCACTATTATTCAACCAATTATTCCAACGGCAATAGAATCATTCTGCGATTTGATGATCGCACGGGCGCGTTAATCAATCAGTTTGGATACGACACCGAAAGCTTCGCGGGAATGACTGTAGGCCCGGACGAACGGATTTACGTCACGAGCAATATTATAGGCTGGGGCGACGTTTATCGCTTCACGCGGAACGGAAAGTTTCTAGGAGGATTTGACACCCACACGCCGACGGGAGGCACAGCGACCTATCTGATCCAACCGGGGAACCTAACCTTCGGACCGGACGGCAACTGCTACGTCATCGGCAGCGGCTCCTTGTTTGGTCCAGATCGCGGGTTGATTCTGCGTTACGACGGTGTCACCCGCGCGTTCAACGATTATTTCGTTACCAACGCAGGGGCGCCGGGCGATCTAGCTTTTGGCCGCGAAGGTCACCTTTATATCGCGGACGCCAAACTCGGCATCGTGCGCTACAACGGAAAAACCGGCGAGTTCATGGACACTTTCGTCTCCGCGGGTAGCGCGGGCGTGTCCGGCTATTTTGGATTCATTTTCGGTCCCGATGGAAATCTTTATGTGCGCAGCCACGATTCCAATGCCGTGGTTCGGTTCGATGGAAACAGCGGCGCTTTTCTCGATTACTTCGTCGCTCCCGGCAGCGGCGGGTTGAAGAGCCCCGGCGGGCTGGCGTTCGGACCGGACGGCAATCTCTATGTGAGCAGCAGCGACACGGATCGGATCCTCCGTTACGACGGACATACCGGCGCATTCCTGGACGTCTTCGCAACGGACGCCGCAATGACCAATCCCGCAAACCTGGTTTTTACACCTCCGCTGCCACAACTGCAGATCAAACACGCTGGCGATACCGTGGAGATCAGTTGGCCGAATTCGAGTTCTGCACCGAATTGGACTCTCGCCAAACAACGCAGCCTTGATGCGACGAATGAATGGACCGTGCTGACGAATACCCCGGTGCTCGAGGGTACCAATTACGTCGTGACCGATCAGCGCGACGGCATTCCGGCTTTTTACCGACTGGAACAGCATTGATCTGTCAGACAACGGAGAAGGCGATTGAGAGGGCCGCGAAGTCTTGAGTGTCAAGGTTCGGAACT
>QHPA01000351.1:6546-10574 GCA_003218935.1 Verrucomicrobiota bacterium | reverse complement strand
TGCCTCCCAATTCCCTCTTTTTCAACGATCGTACCGGTGTGCTGCTGGTGCGCGCAACCTCACAGGAGTTAGACATCGTCCAGAAGGCGATCGAGACGCTCAACGTCGCGCCCCCTCAAATCACCATCGATGCCCGGTTCGTTGAAGTCAGCCAGATCGATACCAAAGAGCTGGGCTTCGACTGGTTCCTGGGCAACTTTCTGGTGGGCAATAGCAAAATGGGTGTTCAGGGTGGGACGGCGCCTTCCTTCCAGGGCGCACCCTCCAGCGCGAATCCCAATGGCATTTTCCCCGGCCCCGGTCCCGGCATAAGTCCAGGGACGCCTGGGCCGTTCACCATCAATCAGTCTGGCACGGACAATCTTTTGACCCAGGGATTGCGCAACCTGAACAACGCTCCGGCGGTAGCCACCTTCACGGGGATTTTGACCGACCCGCAGTTTCGTGTCGTGCTTCGCGCATTGGAACAGCGCGAAGGGGCGGATTTGCTCGCGGCGCCCAAGGTGACGACCCTCAGCGGGCGTCAAACACAGATGTCAGCAGTGCAAGTCTCCTCGATTGTAGTGGGCCTCAATACTCAGGCCCAGGGAGGCGGCAGCGCTGTGACTGGAGCTGGCCCGGTGCAAACCGGCAATCCATCTATTACTCAGAATTATCAGGTCTCTTCAGTGCCGCTCGGTCCCACCCTGGACGTTATTCCCTACGTTTCGGCGGACGGTTATTCCATCCAAATGACGATCATTCCGTGGCACACCGAGTTTCTTGGATACGATACGGCCACCGCCGCTCAGTTCATTCCACAAGCGGTCATCGGAACCGGCCAGGCCATAAGCACTCCAATCGTAGGCACTCTGCCATTGCCGATTTTCCGAGCGCGAGGGGTCGTGACCAGTTGCAACGTCTGGGATGGACAAACCGTCGTGCTGGGCGGGTTGCTGACTGAGAACGTGAAAAAGCATAAGGACAGAGTGCCGGTGCTGGGTGACCTGCCTTTCCTGGGCCGGCTGTTCCGGCTGGCAACCCGGTTCACACCATGGACAGTCTGCCGTATGATCCGAACACCATCCCGCCGCAGAAGCCGATCGTGAAGTAGGGGAAAACATGAGTAGCATCTTTCAACCGATTTGAACGGGCGCGGCAATTGGTTCGCTTTATGCTGTGTTACGCGCGTTGAACCAGCTCTCAGATAAAGGCGCCGCGAGAACGTACGCGCGTCCCCTCGGTGAGTGGCAGTGCTGGTCGGATGGCCGTGTTCTCGCAGTGAGGCGCTGGTCAACCGCGCGTCTGGAGAAGCGAGCGTAACCGAGTGGTTGCTTCGATATGTCAGCGGCACTAAGGCGTTGGTCGAACGGGATATCGGCAGGAAAACGTGGACAAAGAGATACTGGCCTGATAAGAGAGTTATTCAATCTTATGCCATCAGCGTTGCGCGCGTGGAAGACGTTTGTTTTTGGGGTCCTGTTTGCTGGAATTGCTCCGGCTATTTTGGCGCAAAACACCTATGCGCCGCAAGGAGGAGAGTATCCCATCACCGGGTCGCTGCCGGGCGACCAGGTGTTTCCCCAGGCCGCTCTCGGAACGAATGGCGGCTATTTGGTCTGGCAGGACAACGTTACGGACGGAGACGGTCTCGGAATCAGCGCCAGGAGAATCACCGGCAATTTGTCCGGATTGTTCGGCGTTTTTCGAGTAAACGAACAATCCGCGGGCGATCAGGAAAACGCGCGCGTGGCCGTGCTCAAAGACGGCGGGGCCGTGTTTGTCTGGCAGGGTGGCGTCAGCGGTTTCCAGCACATTTATGCGCGGTTTTTGAAAGGAGACGGAACCTTTGCCACGGGAGACCGTCTGGTAAATACGTACACGAACAATCACCAGATTGATCCTGTCGTCGCGGTCCTGGCGGACGGAACGGTTGCAGTCGTGTGGTCCAGTTACGGTCAGGACGGTGACCAGTATGGCGTGTTTGGCCAGCGTTTTTCGGCCGCCGGGGAGAAGATCGGGCCCGAATTTCAACTGAATCAAATCACCTCATTTAACCAGCGTACGCCCTCGATTGCTGCCTTGCCCGACGGCGGGTTTGTGGTCGCTTGGATTTCAGAAAAATCCTTGGGCGTTGATACAAACGGCGTGGCCAGATATTCGGCCGGCGCTTATGCCCGTTTTTTCGACGGCAGCGGCAGCCCCAAAGAAAACGAATTTCAAATCAACACGGGAACGGAGATCTCTGCCAATCCGGTTGTTTGCGCATCGCCCAACGGCGGCTTCGCAGTCGCTTGGAGCCGGAAGGAACCTGTCGGCGTCGTCACCGCTTTTGTGGTCGGCGACAGTTGGGACATTTCCGCCCGTTTCTTTGATGCCGCTGGAAATCCGGTGGGCGCCGATTTGCGGGTGAACAGCTACACTTACGGCGACCAGTTCGCACCCCGGATCGCTGCGTTCGGTTCAGATTATTTGGTGGTGTGGACGAGTCTCGCGCAGGACGGATCGCGTGAAGGCGTTTACGGCCAGTTCGTCTCCGGAAACGGGCAGAAGCTGGGAGATGAATTTCGCGTGAACACCACGACGGTCAGCCAGCAGATTCATCCGGCGGTTGCGTCGGATGGGGCAGGCAGATTCCTCGTCGTCTGGTCCAGTTTCATTGGCGGCGGGTCCAGTTTCGATCTGTTCGGACAACGTTACGCGGCGAGTCAATCGCTCCAGACGCTGGCAGCGCCGTTTGTTTATGCGCCGTTCATCGTGGATGGAGACGGGGTTTATCAGCCGCAGTTGCAGGTATCCTGGCCGATGCTGGACGGTTTTCCGGTGGCGAATTACGAAGTGTACGTGGACGGCGCGGCAACACCCGCCGCCACCATCGGCGCGAACAGTTGGACCCTCACCGGTATCGCGGCGAGCAGCACGCACACCTTCCGGATCGATTACCTCACCACCGACGGGCGGCGTTCCGCGCTGTCGCCGTCAGCCAGCGGGACGACCTGGAGCGGCGCCAACTATGGCGGTATTCCGTTTGAGTGGATGACCACGTATTTTGGCCCCAACGTGCTGGACTGGCCAAAACCGGCCGACGATGCCGACGGCGATGGCGCAAGCAACCTGCAGGAATTCCTGGCGGGCACAGTTCCGACGGACCCAAGCAGCGTAATGCGCGTTCAGATCGTTTCGACCGCTCAAAGCACGACGCTCAATTGGAACAGCCAGCCCGGATTCATCTATCAGGTCCAAGTGTCGGAGAGTCTTGAGTCCTGGACGAACTTTGGATCACCACGGTTTGCGGCGGGAACGAACGATTGGATTCCGGTGAACGGAACTGGCAGTGCGGCGTACTATCGGGTGCTTCGCCTCCGCTAAAGCGTTTTTGTTATGTCAAACTTATCAACCAGGCTTTCAATCGTGTTGCTGTTGGGTGGCTTGATGCCGCGGGCGCACGCGTTCTCACTGATCGGTCCCTACGCCATTGCGGGCGGCAACGTGTGGCAGGTGTTACGACTTGGCTATAACGAGCCGTCCGATATAGGCGGGCCGATGAATGTTGCCGCCGGAGAAGAGTACCGCTGGAACACACCGGATATTTTCTACGCATACGACGCGCCGTTCCTGGACTTCTTTGGCACTCGTGGCAGGGAAGAGATTGAGAAGGCGGTCAAGATAATCAACGACTTGCCGCCGGCTTCCCTGTTGAATGTGGATGACTACCCCATGACCGGCGAAAGAATAAACTTTCGGGCCGCAGCCTTGGGTTTGTGGGATTTAAGGTCAACGGCGCTCAGTTTGACGCTCGAAGAGATGGGTCTCGCCTCGCCGGAGCGCTGGGTTTATTGCCTGCGTAACCGCGGGGTGCCTCCTTCGCAATTGACCCCCCCTCCGGCCTTTTTCAACGTCATCCGGCGAAACTTCGATCCGGTGACCGCCGCCGAAAGCCCCTATATCAACGGACGGTTATGGACCTATATTGCTATATTCGACGGTCCGGTCGATTCTATCGCAATAAACCAGCCAGTGGACCCATTGGATTTCGGGCGATTCGATCC
>QHPA01000351.1:0-6358 GCA_003218935.1 Verrucomicrobiota bacterium | reverse complement strand
CGGTGTCAGCGCCACCGGCTTGATCGACCCCGCATTGCGCTTCGGCGTGGACAAAATCAATTTAATTCGAGGTGATTACGATTCGATTCTGGGTGAATTCTTTACGCCGATCACCAACGTTTACGACGAAAAAATCGAAGTCGGTGGCGTTCCGCGAACACAGAGAGTCTTACGCATTATCACGACGCCCGACCTCGTTTTCAGCGCGCGGGATTTGCAGGGCGTTCCGGACGTGAGTCCTCTGATTCCAGGTGTCGCAATCGCGGAGCGGGCGAACACAGCGAACTGGCAGAACGATCGGTCACTGAGCGGCGGGACCATCTTGAATGCCGGCCCAGGAACGATCCGGCCTCCTGTGTTCATCGCCTTCAACAACATCGGCTTCATCACGTTCGAGGGACCAATCCCTGGTCCTGTTCTTGGTCTGAACAACCTGCCTTATTTTCTGTTTGGCGCGTTTGACGGCTCGACCAACGAACCGGTGATATTCTCTCAAGGCGGAAGCATAACGATTCAACAGTTGGAACAGCTCGCCTTGGGAAGGTGATGAATGGCAGCGGATGAAAGCTTAAAGGATATGAGACGTTTACTCCTGACAGTTGCGTGTGCCGTCCTGGAGATAGTTCCCACCCGGGCCGCCGTTGCCATCTATCATAACATTGGCACTGTGGCCTGCGACGCCGCTCCGCAGATTGACGCAGAGGTTTTCGTCAACGACGGCAGTTTCTGCGCGCTGCCAATTACGGGCTCCCTGTTTGGAGCAAATCCAGGCATTCCTTACACGACGCAAAACACACTCTGGTTTACAAATAATGGCTTGCTGCAATCCGGGCCGGGGTTTTGGCTCGATTACGTCACCGCAGATGGCATTCATCACCCGGCGGCGGCCATCGTGAACAGCGCCGGCGGCGCGAGCGGTCCGGCCAATATTTTCGGATCAGAGTTCCTCTTTCTTTCGGCGACTAATCTGATCAACAAGGGGCTTTTGGAAATCGGCGGCTCCGGTCTGATGCAACTGAGCGGTAACAGTCTCGATCTGGCTCGCGGAGGGATTCTGGTGGACCCGGTCAACGGCGGTGGCGCCTGCGTGCCAGAACCCATCTTCTTCACGCCTCCGGAGTGGACACCCACCAACTTCTTCCCAATCTCGGGCCTCGTTTTCGATGAATACTGGGGCGAAGGCGCGGTCACCAACCTGGCTTCGGACCAAATCGTCCAGCAGCGAGGCGCGAGTCTGGTGGTGCAGTCGCCCGGCCACGCCGTGACGAATCGGTTCGGCGGAGGCGCCGTGGTTGTCGGGCCGATCGCCAGTCCGTCGGTGTTCGTGCGCACGAACGCTCTTTCGCCCACGAACTTGATTGTGCAGGCGGTTTTTGTGGGAAGCTCGTTGCTGGGCCTGGACACGAACATCCAGACGCAGGTCAAGTGGATCAACAACGAGTTTCCAGAAAACGTTCCGGCGAACAACGGATTCCGGACCGCCGTCGTCGAGTTGAAGTCGGTGTTCAAAAACACGGTGACCGGCCAGCCAATCACTTACGGGCTCTATATTTTAGATCAACTGCCGACCTCGACGAATCTGACCAGCATCACCAACCGGACAACCGGTGTGACGCAGCGCCCGATGGCCTATTACGTGGACGTCTATCCGCCTTGCACCTTCCTGACCGCGGCCGTTTCGACCAACGCGCCATTCACGCCTTCGCTGATCTACAATCCGAGCTTTTCGAACCGCGTGGTGTCGGCGAACTACGCCGGCTACGAGGCGTTCCTCAACACCGTCGCTCCCGGCGGCGTATTGCCCACCAACACGCCCGGGCGCATCGATATCACCGCCAGCAATCTCGACCTCACCCGCACGCGAATTCGCGGAGAGAGCATCGTGACGATCAAGACACCCCACCTGGAGGGCAGCTCCGGGCTGCTCGTGGACGCGCCCAACGTCAATTACAACATTGGCTCGACCAACGGACTGTTGTCGGTTTCGGGCAACGATTTGGCGATTCCTCAAATTCAGCGCTTCGGCGGGTTGGTTACCATGTGGAGCGGATTCTGGACCAATCAGTCGGGCATGGTGGTGACCAACATCGGTCCCGATCCGAACGATCCCTCGATGACGGTGACCAACCTGGCGACGAACGTCGTGGAGGCCGCCGTCCACGTGCTCATCGTGAACGCGGGAGGAATCACCACGACGGCGCAGGTGTTGTTGAACGATTTTTCCGTGAACAGCTCGAACTCGGTGCTGAATGATACGATCGAAGTAGGCGGCGCCTTCTCAGCCCTGGGCGGCGGCCTGACGGTCAACGGTTCGCTGACGTTGGACACGTCCAATTGGGGTTTAACCAATGTCAATCTGAAGTCGCTCACCAACAATGGGACCATCACTGTTCCGGATGTGATGGAGTTGGGTAACACGGCTCGACCGTATGCTGCGGTGGTCAATAATACCGGCGGAGCGATTTCGTCCTTCGCGATCACGATCAATTCGGATTACTTCCAGGATTCCGGCACGATGACGGCCGGCGGTTTTCTCGACCTCAACACGCGCTCGGGCAAACTGGAGGGCGGCGCGCTGACGGCGGGCAATAACCTCTCGATTTCCGCGCAAGACCTCAAGCTGCTCGGTTATCGGCTGTCCAGCGCTGCGTTCTACCTCGCGGTTACGAATTCGCTGTACGACCCCGGTGCCGGAGCGGACAACAAACTGACGTGCAACAATGGGTTCAATCTGCTGATCAAACCGAAGTCCGGCGATTTGCTGGGCACAACTCTGCAAGCCCAGGCCGGTCAATTTCAGGAGATGAACAATGTGTGGGCGGCGGAAGACCGCGGCGTCTCATCGGCGGGCTACAGCAACAATGTCGCCCTTGGCCGGTTGGCGGTCAGCGCGGCGGACTCCAGTTTCGTGACGTTTTCCGGCGCCGGCTCGAACAACGCCATCTACGCAGACTTCCTCGAACTCTCGGGCGCGGCGCAGACGGACATGCAGTCCGTGCTCGCGATCGACACCAACCTGGTCATTTACTTCGCGGACGCGAACGTGCCGGTGGACACGATCGACGGAAAATTCGCCGATTCGCTCAAGCCCGACGGCCGCTTGCGCTGGGTCCGGGATTTTGCCGGCCCGAACAGTTCGGTGGACGTGCTGCTGGCGAACGGACAGACGAGCCGCATGAACCGCGCTTTGCGGTTCAGCGCAGCGATTGACACGGACGGCGACGGCGTCCCCAACGCTTACGATTGCTACCCCACGGATCCGACGGCCTGGAACTGCTCGGCAGGGGGCAGCGCTACCGGCGCGACAGTGTCGGTCGCCAATGGCGTGGTGTCGCGGGTCGTATCGGTTTCCTGGACTGGTCTTCCGAGCGGCGTCTGGAGTGCGGAGTACACAACCAGCCTTTCCCAACCGAACTGGAAGCCGCTTCCAACTTATACGAACATCGCAGTCACCAACGGAGTCCTGGTGGTTCAGGACAGGAACGTGTTGAGCAGCGATGCGGAGCGTTACTACCGGCTGCGGTTCGGACCATGATAACGGGTGCCTTGCGGACGGGTGAGAGATCCAGGCCGGGTATAGAAGGTTATGAGCGGAAAAACACGATTTAGAAATCAGTCAGCGCTTTCCTGGCGCATCGCTGCCGGTCAGCACTTGGGGGGAGGCCCGAAGCCTGGCTTCGCGCGTTTTGGCGATGTGGGGTCGGCGGTTCAGTGGATGCTTCTGTTGGCCGCGTGGTCGTTGAGTGCCGGAACGCTTACAGCGCAAACGAATTTCATCACACTTGGCAACTACACGATTCATCCGACTCGCATTCTGGTGAAATTCAAAGACGGCATGGGGTCCGCCTTGAGCGCCGAAGCAGTCAGGCAAGCCGGATCAAAGATCCACCGACGGTACAACCTTGTCCCTGGCCTGGCGGTGCTGGAAGAGGCCGCCGCGGTTGCCCAGGCTGTGGTGTCGGGCACCGACGAATCGGCGCGGCGCGTGAAGTTATTGAGTCGCATCGACGTGTTGAAGAAGTCCGGTCTGTTCGAGTACGTCGAGCCGGACTACATCGTCCATAGTCTGTTGACTCCGACGGACTCGGCGTTCACCAACGGCACGTTGTGGGCCTTGCGCAATCGCGGCCAGAACGGAGGCACGGCAGGGGCGGACATCGGGGTGACAAACGCCTGGGACTTCACCACCGGGTCAACCAATGTGATCGTGGCGGTTGTTGATACCGGCATTCGTTATACCCATCAAGAACTGGTGAACCAAATGTGGCGCAATCCCGATGAAGTGCCCGGCAACGGTGTTGATGACGACGGCGACGGCTTTGTGGACGATGTATTCGGGATCAACGCGATCACCGGGACGGGCGATCCGTTCGACGACAACAACCACGGCACCCATGTGTCCGGCACCATCGGCGCGGCCGCCAACGATGGCCATCCGCACGTCGGTGTCACGTGGCACGTTCGATTGATGGGTTGCAAGTTTCTGAGCGCGCAGGGGTTCGGTGCCCTCAGCGACGCGATTACTTGCATTGACTACGCCGTCAACAAAGGAGCGAAGATAATGAACAACAGTTGGGGCGGAGGTCCGTTCACTCAGTCTTTGTTCGACGCCATCAATCGCGCGCGACAGAAAGGCGTGTTGTTTGTTGTGGCGGCCCAAAACAGTGGACTCAACAACGACCTCTTTGCCGCTTATCCCGCCAATTATCAACTCGACAACATCATTGCCGTGGCCGCGATTGATCGGAACGACCAGCTTGCCGATTTTTCCAACTTCGGTCAGGCGACCGTGCATCTCGGCGCCCCTGGCGTGGATATTTTTTCCTCCACCGCCGGCTCCGACTCGGATTACCAGCTCTTCGATGGAACCAGCATGGCGACGCCACACGTCGTCGGGGTTGCGGCTTTGATTCTGAGCCAGTATCCGGGCGCGGACCTGGACGAGTTGCGGGGGCGCATTCTTGGGGGAGTCGTTCCGATACCTGCATTGAGAGGCAAGACGATTACGGGGGGCCGTCTGAATGCGTACAACTCGATCGCTCTCTCCGGGACGGGCATCTTGCAATTGAGCGTGGACCCGCCATCCGGCGCGGCAATCCTGAGTTCGTCCACCCAGCCGATTTTCGCGAAAGTCAAAGACCTCTTCAGCGTTACGAATGCAACTGTCAGTGCGGCGATTGCGGGGAGCACCAATCTGACGTTCGCCAATAACGGTCAGCCCCCCGATGTGCTGGCAGGCGACGCCATTTACAGCGCATCATTGCAGGTACCCGCCTCTCCGGGACTTTTGACCGTGACCGTGGTCGCGGCGGCGACAAACAAAATCGGGGCCACGAACGTTGTCACTTATACGATCGTGCCGCCGCCCTCGAATGACAATTTCGTCAATGCCACCAAGGTGCCGGCTGAAGGGGAGTTCATCCTGTCGAACAACAGATTTGCCACGATTGAGACTAATGAACCCTTTCACGGCGGATTGACGACGGTCGCGGCCTCGCTGTGGTGGGCGTGGTCGCCGACAGGCAATACGAACGTGCTCGTTGACGCCACGGGGAGTGCCATTGACGCGGTCGTCGCGGTCTATACCGGAAACGATTTGACCCGCCTCCAGCCGGTGGCCGCTGCCGTTGGCAGCGTCGCGCAGAAGAAAACTGCTCATCTGAGCTTTAACGCGCAGGCGGGAGTGGCCTACCAGATCGCGGTTGCGAGCGCCGATACCAATTCGCTGGGCTCGATTCGATTGCGGATTGCGCCGGGGGGGCGACTGGACGTGAATCCGCCGAGCATTTTCATCGCCAGTCCTTCCAGCGGCGTCTCGGTGAACAACAAAGTGATTTCCATCAACGGAACGGCCTTCGATTCCGCGCCTGATATTTCGGGGGTGACTGAAGTTCTGGTGAAGGTCAACAACGGGATCGCAAGCCCGGCAGCCGGCACCACGAACTGGGTTGCGCCGGTTTTGCTCCAGCCGGGCGCAAACGTCATACAAGCGGTGGCCGTTGACGCCGCGGGGCACACCTCGGCTGCGGCCTCGGTGCAAGTCAGTTACCTCCCGCCAACCGCACCCAACGATCTGTTTATCAACGCGACTCCGCTGATCGGAACCTCCGGCACCAATTCGGTCAGCAGCGGCCTGGCAACGAAAGAACCCGGCGAACCTGCGCTGATCGCCGGCAATATCGGCGGGAAATCGGTATGGTGGACGTTCGCTCCGCCCGCCGATGGTGTGCTAACCCTGAGGACCACTAATTCGACATTCGACACGATAATGGCGCTCTATACTACGAACAATGCCGCCTCGAATGCGAGCATCAGTAATCTGGTGGAGGTGGCCAGCAACGACGACGCTTACGGCGGC
>QHPA01000350.1 GCA_003218935.1 Verrucomicrobiota bacterium | reverse complement strand
CGGGCACGTGGCGCGCAAGCTCACGTTGCCCATCGGACTCCGCGCCAGACTGGACACGGGCCGTGGAACGTTGACAGTGATCGAGGCGGCAGTCGAATAGTGCTCTAACTAGGAGCGCCCTTTTCGGCGGTCACAGACCGCCGCTACAAGGAGATTAAGACACTTTCCATGAACCAGGTGGGGCGAGACTCCGTCGAGCCCTGATCTCCAATGGATACAAATTAGAGCTCGACGGAGTCTCGCCGCACCGTTCATGTCCCAATGCGTTCGCAAAAGCGAAAGGAGGCTACCCACAATCCGGTGCGATTTACCTCATTTTTCCTGGTTGTTACCGTGGGAAGTTTTGAACCCGATGGCGCTGAGCGATATCCAAACTTGTAGTAGGAACGTTAAATGCTAGAGTTAAACTGTGACGCCAGAATGAATGAAGTTCGCAAACCCCTGCGCATGGTGACTTGTGGTGGCTGTGGCGCCAAGGTTTTCATTTCCGGCGACCTGCCGCCGCTCTCCACCACGCCCTGCACCAAGTGCGGCCATCCAGTGATGATGCCGATGCGACTCCGGCAGTTCGAGCTGCGGGATGCGATCGCCTCGGGCGGCATGGGCACGGTGTATCGCGCGTTTGACCTGATGCTCGAACGCGAGGTGGCGGTGAAACTCATGCGGAAAGATTTGACCGAAGATGCGAAGGTGCTGGAGAGTTTTTATCGCGAGGCCCGCGCCTGCGCGGCTTTGAACCACACGAACATCATCCACATCTACACGTTCGACGAGTTTGAGGGACAACTCTACCTCGTCATGGAACTGGCGGACCGCGGGAGCCTGGACCATCGGATCGAGCAGCAAGGCCGGCTCTCGGAGTTGCACGTGCTCGACATCGGCAGCAAAGTCGCCTCGGCCCTGGACACTGCCCTCAAGCACAACTTGCTTCATCGCGACATCAAACCGGGCAACATCTTGTTCAACGCCGAAGGCGAGCCGAAGCTGGTGGATTTTGGCCTGGCGCGCAGCACCGAGGCCGACACCGAATACGACACCGCCGTTTGGGGCACGCCTTATTACATCGCGCCGGAAAAAGTTAAGCGCGAACGCGAGGATTTTCTGTCGGACATGTACAGTCTGGCCGGCACGCTGTATCACGCGTTGACCGGCCATGTTCCCTTTGAAGCGCCGACGGTCGAGGAAGTCGTCGCGGCGCACATTCACACCCCGTTGACGCCGCCCAATCAGGTGATTCCGGAAGTCACCCAGCCCACCAGCGACGCGCTCGTCATCGCGATGGCGAAAAGCCCGGCGGAACGCTATCGCACTTACGATGATTTTCGCATGGCGATGGAGGCCGCGCGGAGCCAGTTGTTGATCGGCCAGTTGCGGGCCAAGAAGGAGACCGGCTCGGTCGGCCGAAGCTGGTGGCGACGGTAGTCAGGCCGGCCAGTCAAGCTGGTGGCGGCGGTAAACCCATCCGTCAGCTCCAGGCGCTCGGTCACTTCGCTGTCTTCTCCGCCGTTATTTGCGCGTCAGGTTTCTGACTTCGGGCAGATTCCTCCGGCGCGGGCCGGTTCAAGGTCCAGAAAATTGCGTTCACCAGCAATCGCCGGAATGCGGGACTTTCAAAATCTTTCGGATGTCCCAACGACGTGTAAAACACCCGCGCGCCCTTGTAGTCATGCGTCCAGGCCACCGGCTCCGACGGCTGGTTGGTTACGCTCCCCATCAACAACACCGTGGACGACGGTGGCAACGGCGAGTTGAGGTAAAGCGAACCGCCGGCGACAAATTCCCTTTCCACGCCTTTCAAGATGGGATGTTCCGCGGCTTCGGGAACAATTCTGATCGTCGCGACCAGTTTGTCACTGTGGTGGTTGTGGTAGTTGCCTCCGAGCACCTCGCGATCGAACTCTTTCCAGTTTTCGAATGAGTGACTGGCCGTGCGCAGGCCAATGAGCGGTTTGCCTGACTCGAGGTAGTTCTTGATCCTGCCAAGCTGTTCGGCAGGCAAAGTCATGCGACGGACAAAAAGAATGACCAGGTCCGCTTTGGCGAGCGCGTCGAGGCCGGGGATGTCTTCGCCCTGGGTTCGCTCGAGGTAAACGCAGTTGAACCCGTAGTTTGTTTCCAGAAATTGCTTGAACACGGGCAGCGTCTCCGCCGATTTGTATTCGTATTCGCCGGAAATCAGAACCAGGGTTGGCTTGGCCGTCGGCGCCGCCAGGTTGTTGGCTGGAACCATCAGCAGGAAAATTGTCAGGCAGCCCGCGAGGGCGAGGGAGAACTTTTTCATGGCTTTGCCTGACTCATAAGATTGAAACTTTCGGCTGTCGAGCACGGATTCATCATCAACGACTCCCGTGAAAAATCCTGAATCCGCCTTGTGTTGCCGCCGTCAGCCTGTTATTAGCCTGCGCGGAATCACCCGAATCAGCGCCTTCAATCTGTGCCGGGCGCAGGAGAAAATGATGAACAACAACAACAAAATATTCGCTCTGCTTTTGACACTGGGCATTCAGGTCACGCTCGCGCTTCATTCATTGCGGGCGGAAAACTGGCCGCAATGGCGCGGACCGTTTTTCAACGGGTCCACCACGGAGAAAGGGCTTCCGGCCACCTTTTCGAAAACTGAAAACGTAAAATGGGTGGCGAACCTGCCCGGACCTTCGGCCGCCACGCCGGTGATTTGGGACGGCCGGGTCTTTGTCAATTCAGTGGACCAACAGGCGGGCACACTCCAGGCCCTGTGTCTGGATCGCGCCACCGGCAAGACGCTCTGGCAACACGAGACCGGCGTCGGCATCAGCCTCGACGAGAAAAGCAACCTCGCTTCCCCTTCGCCGGTCACCGACGGCAAGCTGGTCTGGTTCTTTTATGGAAACGGCCAACTGGCGGCGTTCGACTTCGACGGCAAGCAGGTTTGGTCCCGCAATATTCAGAAAGACTACGGCCAGTTCGCGTTTCAATGGACGTTCGGCAGCAGCCCGACGTATTACGACGGCTGCCTTTACTTGCAGGTCCTCCAACGCGACGTGCCGGTGCATGGCCGTGGACGCACGGATGGCCCAATCGATTCGTTCCTTTTGGCGCTCGATCCGAAGACCGGCAAGGAGCTCTGGAAGGTCGTTCGTCCCAATGATGCGCGTGAAGAATCGAAGGAATCTTACGCCACGCCGATTCCGTTCACCTTCAACGGCCGGACGGAAATTCTCATCACGGGCGGCGATTGCATCACCGGACACGACCCCGCTACGGGCAAGGAGCTGTGGCGTTGGGGCACGTGGAACCCGGACAAAATCACACACTGGCGCCTGGTCCCTTCCCCGGTCGCCGGGGCCGGCGTAGAGCTGGCCTGCGGGCCGAAGGGCGCGCCGGTCTTCGCTGTCAAAGCCGGAGGCAAAGGCAACCTGGACGATTCAGGATTGGCCTGGAAAGGCGCGGAGCGCGAAATTTCCTCCGACGTGAGCACACCGCTGTTTTACGAAGGGCGGTTCTACATTTTGAACAGCGACCGAAGGACACTCGCCCGGGTCGTGCCGGCCAGCGGCAAGATCGAATGGACGGGCGAGCCAGGCAGCCAGGCGAAAATCGAGTCCTCGCCCACGGCCGCCGACGGCAAAATTTATTTCATGAACCATCGCGGCGACGTGTTCGTGGTGGAGGCGGGCGAGCAGTTTAAGTTGCTTCACACGACTGCGATGGGGGACGAGGGCGACCATGACTTGCGGTCGAGCATCGCCATCGCTCGCGGTTGTTTGTTCATCCGCACCGGCTCCAAACTTTACTGCGTTGGAAACTAGTAAGCCATCCGTTCGACCACATCGCGCGCTACCTCAACATGACCATCTCAGAATTCTTTTCGATGAAACACAGGCGGATTGCCCTGATTGCCATTATCCCTATTTGATTGAAAGCGTTTGCCCTAAGTGCGGATTTTCCTCGATCTTAAGGTACTTGTCATGCCACGATGTAAGGCCCTGATGAGAAGGTTAGACTACGCGCTTTCAAACTTCGGCCAATCTCCTGACTTCTACTATGATTCGTCCGCGCAGGCGAGCGTCGCTCACGCGCATCCCGTGGCCTCAGCGCAAGTTTTTGAATCGCCTGAAATTGGGAATTGAACGACTGAATGGTTTGAGGCAAATTATCCCCGTGAAAGCGACCTCAAAACGACGGGCGAAATCTGAAGCCGAATTACTCGATCACGCCTCGAACAATCTGTTGCGCGCGCTCAAGCAGGACATGCTGAAGAAGGACGGTCGCATTGATTACGACAAGCTTCGCAAAGACGGTTACAGCGAGCGTTTGCTGGCGAAGCTGGAGCAGGCCTGAGCTTCACTCATTCTTTCGCAGTCGCATAAACTCCGAAACCGTGATGTCGAGCAGCGGCGCAGCTTTTCGCGCCAGTTTCAGAGCGCCAGCGTAGGTCAATCCCGAAGACATCTCTCGAACGATTCTCATTGTCGGCCAACCGCGAGCTTTAGCCATCTGAATGAGCGCCGCCAGATCTGTGTATCGCAGAATATGTTCATCGCCCATGGCGGGGAATTTTGGCGAGGCTAATCATTCTTGCAGAAAAAAGCCAGAGTCTCTCATGGACCCAAATGAAGCTGTGCGCTGGCGTCGTCCTGCTTTGCATCGCCACCTTGCCCGCGCTCCCGCTTCCTGCTTCACTGCCGGCGTGACGTTGCCGTACAAAATCTCCACACTGCTCTATTGCTTCAATGAACGCGACGAAGTGCTGTTGCTGGAGCGGCGCAAGGAGCCGAATCGTGGCCTGTGGAGCCCGTGCGGCGGCAAATTGAAAATGGAAATCGGCGAGTCGCCCTACACCTGCGCCTGTCGCGAAGCAGAAGAAGAAATTCGCTTAAGAATCTCACCGACCGATCTGCACCTGACCGGCATCGTCAGCGAGCACGGCTATGAAGGCCAGGCGCATTGGCTGATGTTTTTGTTCGAGCTTACCGAGAAGTTGGCAAAGCTGCCTCCTCCGCACGATGAAGGGCGGTTCTCGTTTTTCTCCCGTGACGCTCTGAAAGGGTTGGCGCTGCCGCAAACCGACCGCGAACAAATCTGGCCGTTGTTCTGGCGGCATCGCGGCGGTTTCTTCGCCGCCCATTGCCATTCTCATCCCGAAGGCCGCAACGACTGGACGCTGGAAGAATCCACTCAACCATCAACCATCAAACATCAAACATCCGGCAATGCCCGACGAACCCATCATTGATCTGCAGAGCGACCACTACTTCATGGGCGAAGCGCTGCGTCAGGCGCGGCGCGCTTACGAGGCGGAAGAGGTGCCGGTGGGAGCGGTCGTCGTGCGCGAGGGTCGCATCATCGCGCGGGCTTTTAATCAGGTGGAACTGCTGAAGGACGCCACGGCGCACGCTGAAATGCTCGCGTTGACCCAGGCCGAAGAGGCTGTCGGTGACTGGCGGCTGGCTGACTGCGCGATTTACGTGACCAAGGAGCCGTGTCCGATGTGCGCCGGCGCGATCGTTCACGTCCGGCTGGCGCGACTGGTTTACGGGGCGAGCGACCCGAAAGGCGGCGCGGCCGGGAGTGCCTTGAATCTTCTCCAGTTCCCGACAATGAACCACCGCTGTGAAATCACGCGCGGTGTGCGCGAAGCCGAATGCCGGTCGTTGTTGCAGAGCTTTTTTGCGGAGCAGCGTGAACGGACAAAACCAGAAAGCCCGAAGCCAGGCTTCGCAGAATGATCCCTGCTGACTGTTTGGAGGCTCTCCCTGACCGCCTCCTCCTGATCCGGTCGAGCTTCAACTGACCGCGATCAGCGAGACGCGTTCGTTCTTTTCGTTCCGCGCGACGCCCATGGCACGCGGATCAAGCACCGGCTTGCCATCCACGAGAAATGCGTAGTGATGATGCCCGTGGTTGAGGGGGATCTGCAGGTGCCAGGACCCATCCGTCTGTTGTTGCATGGGATGGACTTGGGGACGCCAATCATTGAAATCGCCAACCACGGCGACCGATTGCGCCTCCGTCGCCGCGCAGAAAAAGTTGGTCGGCTTGGCCATGTTTCTGGCCGAGTAACGGCCGTGGTGGGAGCTGTTCGACGGTCTCGAACGCATTGTGTGCAACGTTTGCATCTAGTTATGATACTTAACCCCTGGGGAAACGCTTTCACCGGGTTGACTGCAATAGAGAACCAAAACTCCGCCCGCAGCGCAAGCGGGAAGCCCAGGAAAACGAAGATTTTTCTTCAACAATTTGTTGACAAGGATTTGGCACAATCACGCCTGGGACCATCAGCGTCAACCCTGGTTCGGCGGCGGCATTTGCTTTACGTGCAGCGGAATGCTCGATTCCTGCCGACCGTCGATCGCGATATCGATGGCGTATTGGCCGGGCTTGTCGAACTTCAACTGCTGGATGTTGATGATGAAATTGCGCGCCACGAAGTTCGCGTCCGGCGGTAAAGCGACCTCCGCCGGCATGTCGATGCTGGGCATCACAAATCGTCCGTCTTCGTCCACGAAATTCATCTTCACCTTGTGCGGTCCTTCTTCCACTTTGCTGAAAACAATGCGCAGCGCGACGGAACATTGCGGATGCACCGCGGGCAGTTGTTGCGTGGCAATCGTGTCGAAAGCGCCGAGCAGATTCAGTTTTCCGCCGTAATCGGTCGCGGCGTCGCACAAGACGGCAATCTGGACGTTCATAAAGTTCGGAGTTAATTACCGCGCCACTGTGCCAAAGCCCGCCTTTAACGAACAGTAAAATACAAATTGACTCACAGCGCGAAAGTGGCTACCTGTATCCGCGTGAATCGCACACTGAACCTTCAACTGCTGCCGGGCGCGTTGCTGCTGTGCAGCCTGGCAGGCGGGTTCTAGTTCGATCACCTGACTTTCCTGAACCTCACTGCCAGACGGCGGTGGGGTTTTTTGTTTTTTACCACGGATGAACACAGATAAACACGGATACAAACGGGGCGCGCAAGGTTCAGGCGATACGAACGCGGACTTCAGTCCGCTTCAAGGCCGTTCACCAGTTGCGGTTCGACGCGGCCTGGTGCGAAGTGAGGCGAAGCAAACTGAAACCCGCGCTCCGCGCATTTTATCCGTGTGCATCCGTGTCCATCCGTGGTTTAATTTGCAAATTTATTGAGCCTATGTTGAAGGACCCGTCTCAAAAGTATCGTCCGTTCGCACCGGTCCATTTGCCTGACCGGCAGTGGCCCAATCGCGTCCTCACGTGCGCGCCCCTTTGGTGCAGTGTGGACCTTCGCGATGGCAACCAGGCGCTCGCGGTGCCGATGAACATCAGCCAGAAGCTCGAGCTCTTTCAAACGCTGGTTAAATGCGGCTTCAAAGAGATCGAGGTGGGATTCCCCTCCGCATCAAACACCGAGTTCTCCTTCAATCGCCGGCTCATCGAGGAAAACCGCGCGCCCGGCGACGTTTGGCTCCAGGCGCTCGTGCAGGCGCGCGAGGATTTGATCGAACGCACC
Source organism: Verrucomicrobiota bacterium (assembly GCA_003218935.1). GTDB lineage: Bacteria > Verrucomicrobiota > Verrucomicrobiia > Limisphaerales > AV2 > AV2. The sequence continues at coordinate 4,372 of QHPA01000350.1, read as the reverse complement.
TTCGAATCACTCGTCGGCGCGAAGAAAGCCATCATTCATCTCTACAACTCCACCTCGCCGGCCCAGCGCCGCGTTGTGTTTGGAATGTCGAAGGAGGAAATTGTCCGGGTTGCGGTGCGCGGCGCGACCTGGATCCAGGAGCGTCTGCCGCGGCTCAAGGGCACCGAAGTCATGCTCCAGTATTCACCGGAAAGCTTCAGCGCCACCGAAGTCGAGTTCACAAAGGAAGTCTCCGAAGCAGTCATGGCGGTCTGGAAACCGACGCCGCAGCGGAAAATGATCCTGAACCTGCCCGACACCGTCGAAGTCGCGATGCCGAACGTTTATGCCGACCAGATCGAATGGATTTGCCGGAACATCAGGGACCGCGATTCCCTCGTCATCAGTCTGCACACCCATAACGACCGCTGCACCGGGGTCGCGGCCACTGAGCTTGGCTTGCTGGCCGGCGCCGACCGGGTCGAAGGCACGATCTTCGGCAATGGCGAACGCACCGGCAACCTGGACATCGTGACGGTTGCGTTGAATCTGTACATGCACGGCATCGATCCGAAGCTCGATTTCTCCGACCTCACCGCGATGCTCGAGGTTTATGAGCGCTGCACCGGCATGACCGTGCCGCCGCGCCAGCCTTACGCCGGCGAACTGGTCTTCACCGCTTTCAGCGGTTCGCACCAGGACGCGATCAAAAAGGGTCTCACCGAGTGGGAGCGGGGCGGCCGCCAGCACTGGGACGTGCCCTATCTTACCATCGACCCGACCGACATCGGTCGAGAATACCGCGAGGTCATCCGCGTCAACAGTCAGTCCGGCAAGGGCGGAGTGGCCTATCTGCTCGAGAGCGAGTTCGGTATCGAACTGCCCAAGGAAATGCAACGCGAGTTCGGTCCCATCGCCAACAACGAGGTGGACCGCCTCGGACGCGAGGTGAGCGGCGCCGAGTTGAAGGCGATGTTCTGGCGCGAATACATTGAGCGCACCGCGCCGTGGCAGCTCCTGGGATTCGAGACCGAAAGCCGCGACGGCGTTGTTCGCTGCCGCGCGCGCTTGCTGCGGGACGACCAGCCGGTCGAATTCTCCGGTGAAGGCAACGGTCCTCTGGCCGCGCTGGTTCACGGCTTTGGAACCGCACGAGTGCCGCGCTTCGAGATCACTCAGTACAGCGAACACGCCTTGAGTTCCGGTGAAGAGGCCGCGGCCATTGCCTATATCCAGGTGAAACACAGCGACGGCCGCACCCGGTGGGGAGCTGGCGTGGACACCAATATCGAACTGGCGTCGGTCAAAGCCGTCCTCAGCGCGCTGAACCGATCGTGAGCGCAGAGCAAAGTGGAACAGGCTTCCAACCTGTCCTCGGGCAGGCCAGAGGTCTGCCCCACTTTTTAGCGTGAATATCGCCAGTCGCTGTTTCAGTCTCCTTTCCCGACATGAAAACCTTTGCCGCGAAAAGTTCCTTGTTGCTCTGTGGACTCCTGCTGTTCGCTGCGCCGCGTCTGCAAGCGGCCCAAGACGACGCCACACCGCATGCAGCGCGCTGGTGGAAAGGCAATCTCCACACGCATTCGCTTTGGAGCGATGGCGATGATTATCCGGAAATGATTGTCGATTGGTACAAACAGCATGGCTACCAGTTCCTCGCGCTCTCCGATCACAACATCCTGCTGCAAGGCGACAAATGGATCGAGGCAACGAACAACAGAGGCGGCGTGGTCGCGTTGGAAAAGTATTTGAGACGGTTCGGCACGAATTGGGTCCAACTGGGTGAAGCAAAGGGTAAGCAGCGGGTGCGGCTCAAAACACTGAGTGAATTCCGCCGCCTCTTTGAGGAACCGGGCCGCTTCCTGTTGATTCAGAATGAAGAAATCACCGACAGATTCAGATCAAAACCGGTCCACGTCAACGCCACCAACCTGCGCGACCTCATCGAGCCGCAAGGGGGCAACAGCGTGCTGGAGGTCATTCAGAACGAAGTGAACGCAGTGTTTGAGCAACATCGGCGCACCGGCCAGCCGATGTTTCCGCATCTCAATCATCCCAACTTCGGCTGGGCCGTGACTGCCGAGGACTTCATGCAGGTAAAGGGGAGCGGTTCTTCGAAGTCTATAACGGTCACCCGGCTGTCCATAACGAGGGCGACGCCACCCACGCCAGTTCCGACCGCCTCTGGGACATCGTGCAGACGATGCGCCTGACGGAGTTCGGCCAGGGCCCGCTTTACGCGCTGGCCGTGGACGATTCGCATAACTACCACAAAGAATCCTCGTCCAACAGCAATCCCGGCCGGGGCTGGGTCGTCGTCCGCGCGCCGGCGCTCACAGCGACCAGCATTGTCGCGGCGATGGAGGCCGGTGAATTTTACGCCTCGTCCGGCGTGCGATTGAAAGACGTGCGCCGGCGCAAGGACCGCTATGAAATTGAAATCGAGCCGGAGGAAGGCGTGACTTACACAACGCAATTCATCGGCACGCGCAAAGGTTTCGACCGCACCAGCGAACCGGTCCTCGACAAAAAAGGCGAACCGCTGGCGGTGACGCGGCACTATAGTCAGGACATCGGCGCGGTGCTGGCCGAGGTCGAAGGAACGACGCCGAGCTACAGGTTGCAAGGGGACGAAATCTACGTTCGCGCCCGGATCGTTTCCTCTAAGCCTAAAGCCAATCCGTACGCCAAAGGAGAGTTCGAGCGAGCGTGGACGCAGCCGTTGGTCACGGGGAGAGCCTCCGCGACTTCAGAACGCGAGTCGGGACATTGAACGACCTCCACGCACGCATCCGCTTTCCCTTGGGAACAACTGCCGGCGGCGCTCTGCCGAGACGCCGCTACGGGGAGATGGTTTATGGAAAGCCGCCGACCGAATCCTTCGGCTCGCGCACTCTACTTTTTCGGAGGAAGAAGTCCGTACCGGCGCATCATGTCCTCATTGTAAGTAAATGGAGTCGTTCCATCCTTGGCCGAACCCTGAGGCGCTGTCTGCTCGCCGGTCGATCCCCCCAGCGTTTCGATCGCTGCCTTTACGATTTCCAAATCTTCGAAAGTCGCACGCACCATGATGATGCCGGTAAGGTCGTTGTAGAACACGGCTTTGCCCGGCACATCCATATTGATGCCCAACTGAGTCAACAAACGCCGTAGGGCGACCTGAGTCTCCGGCGCTTTGCCGTCCTGGGCGATCAGTTTCCTTTTCAGCGACTCCTTGAGAGCATGGATGGCCTCGCGCTGCTCTACGACCTTGGGATGTTTGTCCGTGAATTGTGTGAGCAATTCAGCCAGACTCTTCTCCTGCTCACTGATTGTTTGGCGAATTTTCTCAGGATCGCTGATGATTCCGAACGCCCTTTCCATACCCGGCAGGAGCTTGTCGGCATCAACCTTGAAGGTGCGGACTTGCAGCGGTGTCGGCCCGGGTGCTCCGGCGTCGGTTTGTCAGCCACCTTCACCACCGCATCCAGCACATCCTTCAATCGAACATTGCGCAACGGCAGGTTGAATCGGACGATGACGCTGTCCATGTCGAGCGGCTCGGACGGCGGAGATTGAATCGGTTGGCCAGTGTTCGGATCTATGGCCGTGGTGGCCGTGGCTTGTGTTGCGTTCGGATTGATCAGAAAGTTGATTCCCCGTTTCTCCGAGTCGCGCTTGCGCGATTCCTCATCGAGAAATTGCAGCACTTGCGGCAGAGGCAGGCTGTCGAACGTCACTTCCTCCAAAGCAATTTCCTCCAGCTTCGACTCGACCCGGCCTTTTTCCCTTTTCGCGGCAGGAAGACCGTAACGCTGGCGCATGAGATCCATTGGGCCAACTGTGGTTGGCGGCTTCGCCGCCTGGGCCGCGTCTTTGGGGATCAGCCCATAACGTTCCATCATCAGCCGGTTGTAATCCTCGGCCGACTGTCCACCGGGAGGGGTCGGTTTCCTGTCCAGTTTCTCGATTAAGGAATCCACGTCCTGTAATTCTTTTTCTGTCGCCACGACAATGAGCTGGCCGGTGCGGGTGTCCGGGACGATCCGGCTGTGTCGCCCGGAAACCGCCCGCTTCACGGACACGGCGAGAAAGGCGGGATCAACGTATTTCGACTCGTAGATCTTGGTGACCAGCGTCTCCGCGGCGGGTTTGCTCGAAGGGTCTTCTGCCGCCTGTTCGTCGGGCGCGGGTGTGGGTTTTGTGTTCGCAGGTGTTGCCTTCTTGTCGATTGACCGATCGCCCGCGTTGGCAGCAGACGCGATATTGTTGTCGGTTCCCAGCGACGCCAACAGCGCGAACGCCGCCAGGGAACGTTTCCAGGTTTGTTTCATCGTTTTCATGGGCTCTCCTTTGTTCAATGCCTGAGGGCCAACCCAGGCCGTGCACAAAATTACGGCGGCGATCAGCGCCG
>QHPA01000349.1 GCA_003218935.1 Verrucomicrobiota bacterium | reverse complement strand
AATCCATCGTAGCACACCATCATCCCGAGCTTGCCGAAGCGCGTGTCGAACACGGGGTATTCCTCGCCGGGCGTGATGCCTCCCTCGATCTCGCTGCGGGGCAAAGTGGCTTTGCGATATTTGCCTTGAACCTTTCCGTCCGGACCGATGAGCACGGCGACGTTGTAGATGAGGTGCCTCTCGCGCTCCACGAGTCCGGCGACGAGATACAGATCGTGCTGTTTGGCCAGCTCTGCGAAATAATCCGTGGACGGCCCGGGAATCGGCTCCGCAGCGTCGGCATAGGAAAGGCCGGTGCCGCAGAGGGTGAGCGTTTCCGGCAACACCACCAGGTCGGCTTTCTGGTGCGCCGCTTCATCGATGAAAGGCGCGAACAATCTACAGTTCTCCGCCGCCGTTTTCTTGCCGGAAGGCCGGAAGTGTACCGAGGCCAGGCGCACCTTGCGCGGAGGTGGGGCGTTGGTCTCCGCCAGCGAAATCTCACTCCATTCAACCTGTGCCCGCGTCGCCCAGCGAAGATACAGTTCGACGATCGCGTGCGTGGCCCTGGACGGCGCCTGATAAACGTCCTCGACTTCCGTCCAACCTGACGGGTCGGAATGCCGGTCTGCCGGGTACTCCGGCTCGGCGACAGGCGCTTCGCCCGGCGCGTAGCTGGTCGCACCCGGTCCGTCGCGGTGAACGGGTTGGCCGTTGTCATCACGCCACAAGATACGGGCGAGGACGCTGCGACGCGGGGCAGCCACATTGGTCACGCGGCGCGTCGCGCGGAAGTGGTAGTAGTGGCCGCCCTCGACAGGAAAGGTCTTCACCCAATGTCCATCCAGACCCTCGCGGTCGTCCGCACGGATGAGGAGGCTGCCATGTCCGGCCGGTCCGCCATCACGCTTGAATTCGAACGCCGGCCGAATTTCGTCGCGAGGGGACGCGGTCTTCCAGCCCTCTGACGTTCGATTTACGTCACTCGACTCGGCACGCATGGAAGCGCAGAACGGCGACGCGAGCGCGAGAAGAACTGCCGAGACGCACCAACGAAATTTGGTTCGAGTGAAGGGAGTTGTTTTCATAAGGAGTGATCCTTTTACTTTGTTTTTACCTGTTCGGTGTTCACGTCAAGTTGCGGCAACCAATACCGCCACAATTCGGCTTTCGACCCGAAATACACCGCATCGTCCACCAGCGCAAACCCGCAGTTCACAGGCACGGGAGCTTCGGCGCTGTGAACGACTTCGCCTCTGTTCACGTCAAGAAAATAAACACTCTTCGCTGTCAGTCCAACCAACTTCCCGCTGCGATGCTGGCCAAGCGAAATGTCCAGTTGCGCTCCAGGCAGCTTGACCGTCCGCACGACCTTCATTGCCTGCGGATCGAACACCAGCAGCTTGTCGCCGACGGTCGTGAACACTTTGCCTCGCGCCGCGCAGGTGGCAGGATATTTCACGGCGCCCGGCACAAGGGAGGCTTCGAACACCTTCCCCTTCTTCTTCGGATCGAACGCAAAGAACCTCGCCTCCTGCTCTGCGGGCCGCGTACCTCCGCCTCCGTAATTGCCGCTGCCGCCCAAGATCAAGCCGCTCCTGGGTTCCCAGGCCAGCGACGTGATGCTTTGATTCGTCACCAGATGTCGGTAATTCTCGATTGTCTTGTTCTGTTTCGGGTCCCACACCCCCAGCGCGCCGCCGAGCTCACCGTAAGGCGGCGCGCTGCCGATGTAGATCAAGCCGTCCGGTCCGTGAATCATGGCGCGCGGACGAAGGTGGCCGTCGCCGACGCCGCCGAATGAGATCGGATTACATTCCGCGCCGGCGCCGAACTTCCAGAAAGGCTTCGCGGGATTATAGAGATTCATCACCGCGCCGCCGTAGTAGCAAAGGTAGAGGTTCTGCTCGTGTTCGAGCATCGAATACACTTCGCCGCCCGGCATTCCGCCCAGATGCGCGCTACGACCGGAGCGAGGATCGTGGCGGAAGACCTCCAGCGGCATCGCTGTGCTGCCATACACACAGTTGCTCGGGCCCACGCCGACCATGAAAATATGATCCCCGGCGCTCTCATACTTGAAGGCGCGCTCGACGATCTGGCCCGTTCGCGGATCCTTCAGTGAGAACGTGCCGCGACCAAAGGCGACCACTTCGCGCCCATCGCGCAATTTGAGCGGGGGTCTTTCAGGCGCGCGTTCGATGATCACGGGCGATTCGTCGTCGAGCCGCATCAGGTTCGGCCCGAACTCCGCGTAAACCCGGCCATCAGACCGGCGCGACACCGACACCGTGCTCCAGCCTTTAGCACCGCGCAATCCTTTGGGCAGGATGCCGCGATGCTGGCCCGTTGCCGGATCGAAGACAACGAGGTCGCCTTTCTCCGTGCCGATGCCGACGTACACCTTGCCATTCGGCCCGACCGCGAGGCTTCGCGCATACATTTCACTCGCGTGCATCCGTCCGAGGTCTTCCATTGTTCCAGTCTTCGGATCAAAGCGGACGAGTTTGGCATTTGGATACGTGCAGGCGTAGAGCCTGGCGTCCTTGCCGACGTCGAATTGCCAAAGGTAATCCTCGGTCGGTGACGGTTTGCCGACGACTTCGAGGCCCTTCTCCGGCTGTTGCGGATCAAAGCGCAGGATCAACGCGCCATCCCAGGTGCCGAGATAAATTTTCTCGTCCGGGCCGACCAGGAGCGCCCATGCGCCAGGGCCTTGCGGCGCGTTGAATTGCCGCGCTTGGCCGGTATCCGGATCAACCTGCACCAGGAACAGCAGCCCGCTGAGCTGATTGAAGTTGAAGTAGAGCGCCTCGCCGCCGTGGCCGTTGGGCCCGACGACGCAGCCCATCAAGCCGCCTTTGCGAACCGGGATGCCGAGGGACTCAAACCGACCCTGTGCGGACAATTCACAGCGACCGCACACGAGTTGGGCGGCGCAAAAGCAAAAAAACAGAGCGAATCTCACGGGTCGAACCAACTATGCCGACGGGAACCGGCACCGGCCAAGCACGAACCGACCCCTGAGAGCGGCTTGGACGCTTCTGCACACTCCCACCATGCTTTCGCGGTAGGGACAGTGCGCCGCGCTGTCCGCGCCGCGTTCAGCGGCGCAACCGAACAAGGCCGAAACGCACCCCGGAATTGCCGTCCGCTCAACGCGGACGGGGACGCCGCGGCGCGGCGTCCCTACCCGCTTCGGGCGCAGAGTCAGATGCGCCCGCGCAGCTTTAAGCGCCGATCCGCCACTGGAAAAGTTCAGGTTCATTTTGCTGTTTCAGCAATGCTTCGGTACGCGCTCAATGCTCGCCGATACTCGTCCAGCGCTTCGGAAGACAGCACCTCACGACTCCGGGCGATTTCCGCCTCGACTTGTTTCACCAGAAACTCCGCCTCTTCACGCCGCGGGCGCAGCGGCAGTCCGTCCGCTTCGACCAACCAGGGAGCGGTGTGGGCGAAGCGAAAGCGGCCGTTTGCGCGCTCTTCCCAGCAGCGCACCGCGATCCAGCCGGAACCGATCAACTCCACTTCTTCGTCGAAGTGAGACCGCTGCGCGCCAGTCTGTGAGCGCGTGGCGACTGAATTGATCGTGCGAACGACCACGCCATTTGCGATCACCTCGATCCTGCTCACACGTTCGGCGCTCACAACGTCGCCTTCCACATGAAAGCGCTGTTTGTCTTTCGCTCCAAGCGGACTCTTGAAGAGGTAACCGGCATCCTCGCCGTTCACAGTGGCAAAGAGCATCGGACCCGTAGTCACGAAACTGTGCCCTGCTTTCAGGCCGTTGACCCACGCCTCGTAACTGAAGCCGCGGGGCAGATGCACATAGACGCGGCTGAAACCCAACGGCACCGGATGCACTCCGTTTGCTGTCCCGGCAGCCGGACTCAGGCGAAAGCCGCAATCGAGCAGCGCATAGTAGTTCAGGAACCCGTACAGGGTCCATTGCCGCTCATTGTCGCTGCCGCTTCCAAGATTCATCCAGGCCGGCGCCGGCACCGCCCAGTTCGTAATGGAAAATTCCGTCTCCCAGTGATGGTTGTTGGCCAGCTCGAACAGATCGGGCCGAACCAGCGGAACCAGCGCCATCGACCACGGCCAATTGTGCTTCTCCAGATCCAGCAGCGCACCCTCCGCATGCGCCCGCTCGGCAATCGGGCTTATCGGCAACGCCGGCAGATCGAAAACTGTCCGGTGATTCACCGCCAACAGGGCGCCGAGGGTGTGCGGGCGTTTGGCTGTCGTGAAAATTTCGTATTCGGTGTTCCGCGGATAAAAAACGTGAGTTGCATCGACATTCACAGGCGCAGCGGTGAAATCGCCTTTGAAGTTTTTATTGCCCCGGCTGGGCGGAACGTCGGCGTCCGTCGTCCAGTAAACCAACGGGAAAGCAACATTGACGTCTTCGGCCGGCATCACGTTCGCCAAATCACCCGGATCGCGATGCACGTGCGTGTCGCCGGAGTACCACCCAAACTCAGCCATATTGACCCAGCGCCGTAATCGAAACTCGACCTTCGTCATATCGCGCTGAACCATCACTTCGCGTGTTTCGGGAAAAACCTCCTTCCCGTGCTCAACGGTAAAAGTGTATCGCCCGGGCAGAAGCTCAGCACGGAACGGATGCGCCGAGAGCGTCGTGTGCATCTCGACTGCGTTTGTGTTGAATCCGCTTCGCCGCTCGTAACGCACCGCCGACCCGCGTGCAAATGCCGTTTTGGGAAAGTGCCACGCGCCGTCCATCCCCCGAATGTAAACACGCGACGCAAGAGGTTTGCCGTTTTCGGCGTCCACAATTTCGCCCTCGACGAGCACCTCCTTTCGCTCGCCTTTCCTCTTTTCCACAATCGCCAACGCATCAGCCGGCGTTTGCTCCGGATCGACGTAACGCGCCAGGTCACGAAGCGCGATCGCTTTGAAGCCGTTGGTGTGCAGATAATGAGAAGCCACTGAATCATCGAAAGTGAGCACAACGCCGAACAATTCCCCGACAGTCAAGTCTGGAACTTGAGGTCGCACGTGAGACCAACCGATGGGAACCGATTCCTTCGCGGGCTCATATAAGCCTCACAATATTTTCCTTCTCCTTTCCGCAAGGCGGGTTTTACGATGTGCGCCGCATGGCAAGCGCTGAGACAAAACGCCTGCTGATCACTGACCTGATTTCCGCAGCCACGATCGAACTCCACCTGCGCGGCCGGCAACGCGATGACGTGCTCAACGAACTCGTCGCCAGAATTCCCGAAATCGCGGACCGATCCGAAGCCAGGCAGACCCTGCTCCGGGCGTTGCAGGAACGCGAGCACCTCCACAGCACAGGCATTGGCGACGGTGTCGCCCTGCCCCACGCGCGCAACGCGCTCGTCGGCCTCGTTGAAAAGCCGGTCGTCGTCTTTGGCCGGCACGAGGCGGGAATCGCCTATGGTGCGATCGACGCCCAACCGGCGAAACTGTTCTTCTTGCTCGTGACAACGACCGTTGCGCAACACCTCGGCATCCTCGCGCGCATCAGCCGGCTCGTCCGCGACCCGAAACTGCGCCAGAACCTCACCACGGCGGACAAAGCGGAAAAAGTGCTCGCGCTGATCCAGGAAGCGGAAGCGAAGATGTGAGACGTTAGATGGCGCACCGCATCTCGGTTTTTTGCAGGGCGCACCGGCTTAGTGGCACGGGCGTCCCGCCCGTGAGTTTCCGGTTTGGAGCAACGGGCGGGACACCCGTGCCACTAGTTGCCAGAAACTGAGATGCGCCCGATGACGCTTGCGCTCATCGCCCGGTATCCGATTCACGCATCACGCAACTCGCCGCTGAACCCCTGCTGCCGCAGCGCCTCAAACAACACCAATGCCGCGCAGTTGGACAGGTTCAACGAACGTGACTTCTCGTGGAACATCGGGATGCGCAGCCAACGGTCGCGATGTTCTTCGAGCAGCTTCTTTGGCAAACCTGCAGTCTCGCGGCCGAACACCAGATAGTCGTCCGGCGAATAACGGACCTCGGCGTAACGCTGCGGCCCGCGTGACTCGATGAACCAGAGCCGTGCGTTGGGCGGCAGTTGCTTTTGAAACTCCGTCCAATTCGGCCAGCGATGCCACTCGACCTGCCGCCAGTAATCCATCCCCGCGCGTTTGAGTTGTTGGTCGTCGAGTTCGAAGCCGAACGGTTCGACGAGGTGCAACGTCGTCTTCGTCGCCGCGCACAGGCGCGCCACGTTGCCTGTGTTCGGCGGAATTTCCGGTTCAACCAGGACGATGTGCATAAGGGAAACACCAAACACCAAATTCCAAACTCCAAACAACGCCAGGACGCATGCTGGCAACGGCCATCGACCGATTGGCGGTCTTGCTCTCGGATTTCATTTGGGATTTGTAGTTTGGGTTTTCTTTGAAGTCCGGGGTTTGGAGTTTGGATTTTTGTAGAACACCTTCCACAACACCAACCCGTGCGCCGGCGCGGTCATTCCGGCGACGCGCCGGTCTTTTCTGCCGAGCATCCGGTTGATTTCAGCAGCGGCAAACTTCCCCTGCCCCACCTGCACCAGCGTTCCCACCATGCCGCGGCACATTTTGTAGAGAAACCCATCGCCTTCGATGATAAACGTCAACCACGGGCCGTTTCGCTTGATGTCGCAACGCGTCACCGTGCGCACCGTGGATTCCATTTCATAGTTTCGCGCTCCGGCAAACGATTTGAAATCGTGTTTGCCCAGAAATCGTCTCGCCGCCGCCTGCATCGCCGCCAAATCCAGCGGCGTCGGCACGTGCCATGCCTGGTGTCGCAGCAACGGGTTCATCGCCGTTTGGTTCCAGATCAGGTACCGGTACTGTTTGCCGGTCGCGTCGAAGCGCGAGTGAAAATCCACGCGACACAGCCTCGCTGACATCACACGAATGTCCTCCGGCAACCACGCGTTCAACGCGAGGACCAGCTTGCGCGCCGGCATTTTGAACTCCGCTTTTGGAATCTCGACGTGCGCCACCATGCCGAGCGCGTGCACGCCTGCATCCGTGCGGCTGGAGCTATGGACACGCGGTTTGCCGGGAAAAAGTTCGGCCAGCGATTCCTCGACCTTTTGCTGCACGCCGGTCCCGGTTTTCTGCGCCTGCCACCCTTCGTAATTCGTCCCGTCGTAAGCAATGGTCAGTTTGAATTTGAGAGTGTCCACACTGAGATTAAACCACGGATGAACACGGATGAACACGGATGGGGACAGAGGGTTTGACACGAATTCCACGAATTACCGCTAAAGAGACGATCCCCAACCACTCGTACCGATCAGCGTGGTTCGTGTCGCTCCATCTGTGTTTATCTGTTTCCATCCGTGGTAAAAAGTTAGTCTGGCCGGCCGTCCAGATAGCTTTGCAACAATATCGCCGCCGCGGACTTGTCCACCTTTTCCTTGCGCTGGCGACCGCGCACCTCAGCCTCCGTCAAAAAGCGGTGCGGCTGCACCGAGGTCAACCGTTCATCGAGGGTTTTGATGGGAATCGCAACCGCGTCCTTCAAGACGGCGACAAATTCCTGCACCTTGAGCGCCGCCGCACCGTAACTGCCGTCCATGTTCCGTGGCATTCCTACCACGATCAATTCCACCTGCTTGTCGTGGAGAATTTCCTTCAACCGATTCAGAAACTCCGCGAACGGTTCCGCCGGGATAAACTCCAGGGGCTGGGCAATCATCCCCAACTCGTCGCTGAGGGCGACGCCCATTCGTTTTGTGCCGTGGTCAATGGCAAGGATGCGCACCAGACTGTCCTTTCGAGGATTCGGAGGCTGTCCTCCGTAATTTCATGCAGTTATCACTTTCAAGCTTTCCATTTGCATCCCTCTCTTTTCAGACAGATTTCATGACCTTGCTCGCCGCTCTCACCGTCCTCTCAATGTCCTCCGCCGTATGTGCCATCGAAATAAATCCCGCCTCGAACTGCGACGGCGCGAGGTAAATCCCCTCCGCGAGCATACCGTGAAAGAATTTCTTGAACCGCTCGCGATCGCTGTGCATCGCGTCGGTGAGATTGTGAGCCGGACGATCGGTGAAGTAGGCGCAGAACATCGAGCCGCAACGATTGAACTGCACGGGCACTTTCGCTGACTTGGCCGCGTTTTTCATTCCCGCTTCAAGCTGCGCGCCGAGTTGTTCGAGCCGCGGGTAGGCGTTCTTTTCGGATTTCGGATTTCGGATTTCGGATTTCAGAGTCATTGACTCGCCCTCACCCTGACCGAGAGGGCTTTTGTCTTTCGCCGAGACTTCGTCCGCAGCCCCAGGAGAGGGAACAGCACCCTTTTCAAGATTCGGACGCGCACTGGCCTGGCCTCTGGCTGTCGACAATTCTCCCTCTCCCATCCGATGGGAGAGGGCCGGGGTGAGGGGTGCGCAGAGTTCTTCGAGTGCCGCGATGCCCGCCGCCATCGCCAGCGGGTTACCGCTTAACGTGCCGGCTTGATAAACCGGTCCGAGTGGCGCCAGGCAATCCATGATGTCACTGCGTCCGCCGAAGGCGCCCACGGGCAGTCCGCCGCCGATGATCTTGCCGAAACACGTCAGGTCGGGCTTGATACCGAAACGTTCCTGCGCCCCGCCCCAGGCAAGCCGAAAGCCGGTCATCACTTCATCGAAAATCAGCAGCGCGCCGTTGTCTGCGGTGATTTTTCTCAGGTATTCCAGGTAGCCCGGCCTGGGCAGATACAAACCGGCGTTGCCCGGCACAGGTTCGACGATGATGCCGGCGACCTGACCCTGGTTGGCTTCAAACGCAGCTTTGACGGCGTCGGCGTCGTTGAACGGCACGACAATGGTGTGCTGCGTGAACGCGGCTGGCACACCCGCGCTATCCGGATGACCAAAGGTCAACGCGCCGGAGCCGGCCTTGACCAGGAGCGAATCGGCATGCCCGTGGTAGCAGCCCTCGAACTTGATGATTTTGTCGCGCTTCGTGAATCCGCGGGCGAGACGAATGGCGGACATGCAGGCTTCCGTGCCGGAATTGCACATGCGGACCTTCTGCACGCTCGGCACCGCTGAGCAGACCAGCTTGGCCATCGTCACCTCAAACGGATTCGGAATGCCGAAGCTCGTTCCGTTCTCCGCGGCTTGCTGCACCGCCTTGATGATTTTCGGGTGCGCGTGGCCGAGGATCGCCGGTCCCCAGGTGCAGACGTAATCGATGTAACCATTGCCATCGACGTCCCACACCTGCGCGCCTTTGGCCTTGTTAACGAAGAACGGCTGCCCGCCGACGGCGCGGAACGCGCGCACCGGAGAGTTGACGCCGCCCGGGATGTATTTCAACGCTTCCGCGAACAAAGTTTCAGATTGGATCCGTGAAATCACACTGACAAAATACCCGGAGCCGATGGTGGACGCGAGTCATTTGTCTCAAATTGGTGGCGGCGCGCCCGATCTCGTGGTGGAAATCCTCTCTCCAAAAATAAAGTAGGCGACGATTACACTTCGATCTTGATTGATGAATTCACGTTCAGTAGCGTAAGCATGTAACAAATAAAGGGAATCGCGTGGAGTCGCAACAGAATCCAACTCAACACCGGAAACCTCGGTCTCGCTATTTTTTCAGGATGCCTTCGATGTGCTGCTTGCTGATGGCATTCGCAACGACGAGCCTCAAAGCCTTCTTGGAAATCCCTGGCAACCAACTCGAATGATGGAAGCGTGTTTACCTACGTTCAATGGTTCCCGACCAGCCAAGCGCGCTTCTACCGGTTTGTCTCGGAATAAAAGCTATCGGCTTCCGGAACGCGAACGGAAGATCACCCTTCCCGATACCGCTGCGCGATAGGAATGCGCCGCCCGACACCGAACGCCTTGCTCGTGACTTTCAGACCCGGCGCCGCCTGACGACGTTTGTATTCGTTCAAATCAATCAAACGCACCACGCGCTTCACCGTCGGTTCGTCGAAACCGCCGGCAATGATTTCTGCGGCGGACCTGCCCTGCACCACGTACGCTTCGAGAATCGCGTCGAGCACGTCGTAGGGCGGGAGCGAGTCCTGGTCGGTCTGGTTCGGACGCAATTCGGCCGACGGCGGCTTGGTGATGGACGCCGCTGGAATGATTTCTTTGTCGCGGTTGATCCAGCGGGCCAGCCGATAAACCATGGTTTTGGGCACGTCGCTGATCACCGCGAGACCGCCGCACATGTCGCCGTAAAGCGTGCAGTAGCCGACCGCCAGTTCGCTCTTGTTCCCGGTCGTCAGCAGCAGCGAACCGAACTTGTTCGAGAGCGCCATCAACGTCACGCCGCGCAGCCGCGCTTGAATGTTTTCCTCCGTCGTGTCCTCCGCGCGACCCGTGAAGATTTCTTTGAGTTGGGCCCGGATCGCCTCGAACGCCAATTGAATGGAAATCACGTCGTGTTGGATTCCCAACCTTTCCGCGAGCGCGCGGGCGTCATCGAGGCTCCCCTGCGATGAATACTGCGACGGCAACGAAACGCCGCGAACGTTCTCCGCGCCGAGCGCGGCTGCCGCCAGACAAGCGGTCAGCGCCGAGTCAATGCCGCCGCTCAAGCCGAGAACCACCGATTTGAAACCGCATTTGTGGATGTAGTCGCGCAGGCCGAGCACCAGCGCTTTGAAAACTTTCTCCTCGTCCACGCCGGTCCGGGGTGGGACCAACTCGGTGGTCCCGGTGTCAACGACGAGAAAATCCTCGGCGAACTGTTCGCCGCGCGCGATGAGGCCGCCCGCCGCGTTGAAAACCAGACTGCACCCGTCAAATACCAGCTCATCGTTGCCGCCGACGAGATTGCAGTACACCAACGCTGCACGCGTCTTCGCCGCCAGGCTCTGCAGCATGTCGAAACGGGTCTGATGTTTGCCCAGATGCCACGGGGACGCCGAGACGTTAAAGATGACCCTCGCTCCGGCTTCGACGAGTTCCACCGCCGGGTTGCGGCGATACCGGCGATCGCGCCAGAAATCGTCGTCGTTCCAAACGTCTTCGCAAATCGTCACGCCGATTTTCTGTCCGTTGACCTCGACCGGCGCGTTCTCCGTGGCCGGTTCAAAGTAACGGTCTTCGTCAAACACGTCGTAGGTCGGCAACAGCATTTTGATGCGCGTGGCCACGATTCTTCCGTTTTGCAGTAGCCCGACCGAATTGGTGGCCTCGCGTCCGGGACGCTTCGTATTTTCACCCACGTAACCAACAAGCAAACCGGTCTTGCCCGTGGCTGCCGCGAGCCGGTCGAGCAACGCCAGATTGTTTTTGATAAAACCGCCTTTGAGCAACAAATCGCGCGGCGGATAGCCAGTCGTGGCCAGTTCGGGAAAAACCACCATCTCGACCCCCGCCCCGGCTCCGCGCCGATACGCGGCCAGAATTTTCGCTTCATTACCGGCGAAGTCGCCGACCGTCGTGTTGATTTGGGCCAGGGCAATTTTCATGTGAACAGAGCCGACCGTGCGGTCAAGGTCGCCCAAAAAAAGTTTCCGTCAACGACCCGCGCTCGGTGCGAACGACCGCGCCGGTGGACACCTGGTGGCGGGCGAACCAGCCCTGATTGACTTCCAGCACGTATTGGATCTTGTCCGTCCTGGCCTCAATCGGCGTCTCATCTTTCGGTTTCATGTCGTGGGTTTCGAGGATCGCGCCTTCACTGTCGATGTAAGCGCATGACAGCGGCATCAACGTGTTCCGCATCCAGAACGCTGCGCGGTGCGGCGCGCTGAAAACAAACAGCATTCCCTCGGTGTCGTCCATGTTGGTGCGAAACATCATGCCGGTATGCACCTGGATGGGCGTGCGCGCCACTTCGGCGCTGAGCTCTTGCGCACCGAGCCAGAGCTTGATGGCAGGCAGTTTCGTCTGGGCGTTGGTCGGACCGCTTTCCCCGAACGAAGAGGATGTCGCCGATGTCTCAGTCGGTTTTTTGCAGCCAAAAAACAAAAGGACAACCGCCAGGAGACAACCCGCCCACCCATCAAATCTCATGTCGAAAGAGTGCGGACAACTCCTTGGCGTTTCAACCTTTTGTTGACGCACTTGAAAGGTGCGGTCGTAGGGCAGCCATCCTGGCTGCCGGTTCTGCGGGCGTCCTTACCCGCAGAATACCTGGGCGGCAGGGATGCCGCCCGAACCGGCAGGCGAGACGCCTGCCCTACGTTGTCGGCCTCGCGGCTCAGCGCCCTGCTCGCGTCCAATTCGTAGCACACTCCAAGACCGTTTTACAAATAACTCAGCCACACTTCACGACGTCGCCGTTTAACCTTGGCGAACCATCGGCAGAACGGATAAAGGGCCGCTATCACGCCAACCCAAATCAGATAGACGATCGGCAAACTGTAGCCGTAACCCGCAGGTATCGGAGGCGGACCGTCCGCGGGTGGATTTGCAAAGAACCATTCCGCATGGCCATAACGGACGTAAGCAATCAGGACGGCCAACCCATGAATCAACGGAATGTGAAGCAAATAATAAAACAACGGAACGCGGCCAAAGACCAATACCGGCCCGATCCACCGGGGCGTTCCGCGGTCGAGCAGCGCCAACACCAGCAACGCAGGTCCCAGCGTCATCAACAGGTAAAGCAGCGACGGCGGATATTTGTGACAATTAAGAAATGAAAAGAACGTGAACAACGCGTTCTTCTGAAGTGACCATCGGTCCGGATCGCCATACACATTGATGGCGCGAAACAGGACGAACAACACCGTCAGCGCCGCGCCCAAAAGAAAAAACCATTTGCGGCGTTGCGCCGCTTCGCGGACAAACAAAGAACCAAAGCTGTAACCGACCGCCATCACTCCAATCCATGGCACCAGTGGATAACCCGAGACGAAGCGATAGCCCTCAGCCGGAAGGATGATCCCGCCGCTGTGCAGAATCTTCCAGAGCCAGCCGAGTTTCCCGAAAGTTTCAGGCCGAAGGTAATCGAACACATTGTGACTGGCGATCATCACGATGCCAAACGTCGTGATCCACCGCGCCGGCAGGAAGACGAGTCCCCCGAGCGCGACCATTGACCAGCCGATGGCCCAGATCACGATGCCCATCGCAAAATGGTAATCAAAATTGAACAGCCACCCGAAGCACCGCACCCAGGTCAGTTCCAGGAACACGAGCCACAACCCGCGCGTCAACAGAAACCGGGACAACTCCTGCTTCGTTTTGCCCCGCGTCGTCGAAAGGAACGCGCCTGTGCCTGCGAGAAAGATGAAGACCGGCGCGCAGTAGTGCGTAATCCAACGCGTGAGAAACAATGCCGGATAGGTTCTCGCCAGATCAGTCGGATCAAACGACAAGTCTTTCGAGAAAAAATCGCGCGTATGGTCCAGCGCCATGACAATCATTACGAATCCACGCAGTGCGTCAACCGAGTCGAGCCTGGTTTTTGCCGCGGGTTGCGGTTGCAGGACGCTGACGTGGGGAGGAGTGGCCATGCCCCCACCCCTATCACAACGAGGCGCTCCTCAGCGATGCTTTATTTGCTTTAGCGGCTGAAATATTCTGGCTTCCAAACTGTGACTTCTATTTTGTCAGGCGGTAGAAGCGGTTTTGGGCGAGCACGATGTCCTCCGAATAGCCCGAGGCAGGCGCCGGCGTGATGGTCGTCCACTGACCGAGGACGGTAGGCGCCCATTGGAGATTCCCGGTGCCGGACCAGTTGAGTGTCACCTTGCCATTGCTCACAACAGGAGACAGGAACCGGGGCGGCAGCGCGGAGGCGTCATTAAGCCTGACATAGTCGATGCCCATCCAATTGCCGCCACCGGCGGCGCTGTAGCTGATGCCTCTAAGAGTCACGATGTTATCCGGGCCGAGACCGACCTGCGCGTTCACACCGGCCAGAGTGAACTCAGGGGTTGTGTAAGCCACACCCAATTGATTAGTGCGGATGATTATCTCCGGTTGGACCTTCACGCCATTGACATAGACCTCGACTCCGTAGCGGGGATCGGTAGTCACATCACTCGGGTCCTCCAAACTAAGCGCGTCAAAGGTGACCGATAACACGTTGGTGGGCTTTAGCGTGTCTGGAAGGTTGAAGTGATAGCGCTGCTCGGTGTCGGCGCCGGCGAAAGCGCGCTCGGCGGCTTCCTCGTTGCGGGGCACCAGGCCGACCGGCGTGTAAGCGCCGTATTGGGTGACGACACTTGCGATGGCATTCGTATAAACGCCTGCTAAGTAGTAATCATTGTCCGCTTGCTGATTCAGCTCATGGTTGAACGCGCTTCCAGGCAGGTCGTTGAGAACCCCATTCTCCTGCACAAAGGTGGCATTGGTTCCCCCACCGTCACCTGCAGGCCATCCGTCATCATCGAGGCCGACGGCCCAGGGGAACACCGGCGTCGGAAACGGATCAAGCTGGACATAGTCGATACCCATCCACTGGCCGCCACCGTCCGCGCTGTGATTGATGCCTTTAAGGGTCACGATGTTATCGAAGCCAGGGCCAACCTCTGCATTCACACTGGCCAGAGTGAATGGTTCGGTCGTGAAATCTTTATCGATGTCAGCAGGGTAGATGAGGATTTCTGGCTGGACCAGAACGCTATTGAAATAGACTTCGATGCCATAGTGAGGATCGGCCCCACTTGTATCCAAATTGTACAGGTCATAGGTGACCAGGAGTCGGTCAGTGGGTCGTAGAGCGCTTGGAAGGTTGAAGTGGTAGCGTTTGGTATTGTCATCGCCGGCGAAGGCGCGTTCGGCGGCCTCTTCGTTGGCCAACACTGTGCCGACCGGCACGTAGTCGCCGTATTCGGCGACGACGCTGGCAATGACATTCGTATAAACGCCAGCGAAGTAGTAGTCATCGTCGGCTTGTTGATTGACCTCCGGGCTGTTCGGGTTTCCGGGCGGCGGGTTAACGCCAGCTTCCTGCACAAAAGTTGCGTTCGCTCCCCCACCGTTGCCCGCTGGCTGTGCGTTATCATCCCTGCCGACTGACCAGGGGAACGGCGGAGGCAATACCGGGTTAAGCTGGACGTAGTCGATTCCCATAGAATTGCCGCCACCATTGGCGCTGAAGCTGATGCCTTTCAGAGTCAGGATATTATCAAATCCAGGACCAACCTGTGCATTCACACTGGCCACCGTGAATGCCGGCGTGCTATAAGTGACGCCTAATTCAGCAGTGTGAATGATAACCTCAGACAGGACCTTCACGCCATTGACATAGACTTCAACTCCCCAGCGGGGATCAGGTGCGCTTGTATCCAGATTGAGCGCGTCGAAACTCGCAGACAGTTTGTCGGTGGGTAGTAAGCTGCTTGGGAGATTGAAGTGATAACGCTGTTCAGTGTCACCACCGGAAAAGCCACCCTCGGCGGCCTCTTCATTGACTGGAACAGGTCCGACTGGCTCGTAAGTGCCGTTGCCAGGAATCACAGTCGAATAAACGCCCGCCAGGTAATAATCATTGTCCGC
>QHPA01000348.1 GCA_003218935.1 Verrucomicrobiota bacterium | reverse complement strand
GCGTGACGATGGTCTCGACCGGCAGACGGTCCTGCGGCGGCGTTTCGATCGTGCTCATGTCGCGGGCGCCGGTGAGCGCCAGGTAAAGCGTGCGCGGAATGGGCGTGGCGCTCAACGTAAGCACGTCCACCAGCTTGCGCAGTTGCTTGAATTTCTCCTTCTGCATCACCCCGAAACGCTGCTCTTCATCGATGATGACCAACCCGAGGTCTTTGAAGCGAACGTCGTCCTGCACGAGCCGATGGGTCCCGATGACGATATCCACGGCGCCGGCAGCGAGGTCCTTGCTCACACGCTCCTGCTGGCGCCGTGTGCGAAAGCGGGAGAGCAATTCGATGCGCGCGGGATAATCCGCCATCCGCTCGCGGAAGGTGTTGAAATGTTGTTGAGCGAGCACCGTGGTGGGCACCAGCACGGCCACTTGCCTGCCGTCCATCACCGCTTTGAAAGCCGCGCGAATGGCCACTTCGGTCTTGCCAAAGCCGACATCGCCGCAAATCAGACGGTCCATCGGCTTTGGTTTTTCCATGTCGCTCTTCGTTTCGAGGATGGCCCGCATCTGGTCGGGCGTTTCCTCGTAGATGAAGGCGCCTTCAAACTCGCGCTGCCATGGTGTGTCGGGCGCGAAGGCGTGGCCGGGCTGGGATTCGCGCGCCGCCTGGATCGAAAGCAACTCGCCCGCCAGATCGCGGACCGCCTTTTCCGCCTGCGCTTTCGTTTTGGCCCAGCGGGTTCCGCCGAGGGCGTTCAGCGGCGGACGCGCCTTGCCCGCGCCGACGTATTTGCTGACGAGATGCGCCTCGGTGACCGGCACGTAGAGTTTTGGCGGCGGCTGATCGGGATCGGCGAGCGCGTATTCGATCACCAGGCATTCCTGGCCGGATTCGGTTTCAGCCTGTGGGCTCGCGCCGCTGGACGCGTTCCCCTTTCGTCCGGCTCCGACCGGCAGAATTTTCAAGCCGAGATAACGCCCGATGCCGTGCTGGATATGGACCACGTAGTCGCCTTCTTCGAGTTCAGTGAAATTGATTTCGAGCGCCGAACGCATCGCGGCGGCGTGGGGCGATTTCAGACGGCGCGGGCGCTGCACTTTATAGCGACCGAATATTTCGGCATCGGTGACGATGACCAGTTTGGCGTCGTCGTAGAAAAAACCTCGGGTGAGCGCCCCGACGTGCAAAGCAGGGGCGGGGTCCCGCCTCCGTTCATTCTCCGTTAATCGTTGTTCTCGCGTCTGGTTTTTCGACAAAAAATCCTCCGTCTGAAAAGACTGAGGCAGACAAGCCCCCTGCGCTCCTTCGCTAAATCCGTACTCCGCCCAAATCTCATCAAACCGCCGGCGTTCGCCTTCGTTGTTGCAGAAGACGTGAACGTCGTAGTCCTGACGGAGCCAACGGTGCAGTTGTGCGAAGAATTCGCGGCGTTGCGTTTCGGCGATCTGAGGTTCCGGCGCGCGATCGCCGAGCGGACGGAAGGCGTCCAGCGAAAAAAACGGAAGCAAGGCAGGTTGCGGATTGGGGGTTCCAGGTCGTTCTGAATCGGAGCGGGCTGCATTCGCGTCGCTGAGGTCAGGTCCTGATGTGGAAATTTCAGCTCCACACACCTCCAACGAAGTCATTCCTTGCTGAGCCAACCGGTGTTGAAACTCTTTCCAGGTCACAAAGAACGGGTCGTCAGTGGGTATTTGTTGCGCGTATTGGTCGGCGTGTTCCGCGAGCGCTTCAGGTTCGCAGAGCAGGAAGAGGGTTTCGGGAGGCAGGTAATCCGCGAGGGTCGCTGGCCCGTCGGAGGTTGAAGCGGCAAACTCCGGATGGCGCCAGGAGTCAGCGTCGCTGTCAGGCAGGTTGAAGTCTGCGGTGACAGCTTTGGTTTTAACGCGCCGCTTTAAGATTCCCAACTCACCCGCCGGTGGCAGTGTCACCGACAAAATTTCCTCGCGCGAGATTTGCGTGAGCGGATCGAAGTAGCGAAGCGATTCCAGTTCATCTCCGAAAAATTCCAATCGCACGGGCCACGGACTCGTGGACGGATAGACGTCGAGGATGCCCCCGCGCAAGGTGGTTTCGCCTTTTTGTGTCACTTGCGCTTCCGGTTCGTAACCCTGTTCTTCAAGCCATTGGACCAAAGCGAGCGGCTCAAACCTGTCGCCCCGATTCAAATCGCGTGTGCGTTGCTTCAGATCATTCGGCGGGAAAGTTCGCTGCTGCAGCGCTTCGACACTGGCAACGACGAGCGGCGCGTGTTGCGTGTTGCTTGTCCTGTCCCGCGCCAGCGCGACCAGCGTTTCCAGCCGTTCGCTGATGACATCGGCGTGCGGCAGCTTCGCCTCGTGCGGCAGGGTTTCCCACGCGGGGTAGAAGAGCGGTTGAGCGTTGTGCGTTGAAGGTTGAGCGTTTTCGTTCGGGGTAGTCCCGCGAGCTGAGAAATGCAACCAGGTCGTTATGTCCTGCTGGAAACTTTCCTGAACCTTGAGGCTGGCGGTGACGACGACGAGGGGGCGTTGGGGAAAAAAGTATCGCAGCAACGCGGCCAAAAAAGGCTGGGCAGATTCGCTGACGCCGGCGCAAGACAATGCGCCGCCTTTCTCCAGGCGCCGTTGCAGGGACTGCACGGCCGGAGTTTGCGCGACGGCGGCGAAAAGTTCGTTTGCCACCGCACCTAACGGCTCTTTTGCCAAACGCGCCCAAAGTCGCACGATCTTCGCCGCGTCGTCAAGGAACGAGCCGGCCGCCAACGTGATCAATTCCGAAATCCGAATGACGAAGGTAATCCGAAACCAAAAGTCCCGCCTGCCGGGTTCAACTTTACTCAGGGAACCGTTGGACGGGCCACATTTTCTTTCCCCTCACCCCGGCCCTCTCCCCTGGGGAGAGGGAGAATCCTCCGCCGTCTTCTGGCCAAGCCCGCGACGGAGTCTGCCGGTCCAGCGCGCGGCAAAACACGCGCTTGGCGGCGGCTGTTCCCTCTCCCTGAGGGAGAGGGTCAGGGTGAGGGGAAACGACGGTTCGACCGCCACCGACTGTCGCATATCCAAGGGACGCCTCAGTACTGTTTCGCGCTTCGTCATTCTTTCCCTGTTCGGCATCTGGATTTCGACTTGTCGAGGGTTCCTCGTGCCTGCTCCTGCTCAAGATTTGAAAATTGTTTCATCCCTGCTCCGTCCGTGGCTTAATCCTTGCCTTATGAACAATCCAATCATCGTTGCGCTTGATGTCCCAAGGCCGGAGGCAGCGCTGAAACTGGTCGAACAACTCGCCCCGGTCGTTGGCGCGTTTAAAGTCGGCAAGGAATTGTTCGTCTCCGCCGGCCCGGAAGTCGTCCGCAAAATCCGCGCAACCGGCGCCGCGGTTTTTCTCGATCTCAAATTCCACGACATCCCGAACACCGTGGCCAAGGCGGTTGAAGCCGCCGCGCAGCTCGATGTGCAAATGCTCACCGTCCACGCCAGCGGCGGCAGCGAAATGTTGCGCGCTGCCGAACGGGCCGCTCAAGCAAACGCCCGTAAACTCGGTCGTGCGCCCCCCCTGGTGCTGGGAGTGACCGTGCTGACCAGTCTCGACAGCGACGGGCTGGTCGAAATCGGTGTGGAACCGAATGTGGGACGGCAAGTCGAACGGCTGGCCTCTCTCGCCGTGAAGTGCGGGCTGCGCGGGTTGGTTTGCTCGCCGCTGGAAATTGCCGGATTGCGACAAACCATACCTGCGGATATGCAACTGGTCACGCCGGGCATCCGCCCGCCCGACGCGGAGAAAGACGACCAAAAGCGAACACTGTCACCCAAAGAAGCCATCCATGCCGGCGCGAACTGGCTGGTGATTGGCCGACCGATTTGCGCGGCGGAGCACCCGCGTGCCGCCGCGGGAAAGATTCTGGCGTCGCTCCAGGAACCTTGATTCACCAGACCGCAACCGAATCAGCCGCGAAGATTTCTTCGAGTAATTTCGCGTAATCGGGTTCCGGCGCCGTCAAGTCCACAACCTTGACTTGCGCCTCCGGTCGCTTTTGTTGCGTCGCGATGGTCGCGGCGGGCAACGCGTCGTTCGCCCGGGTGACGATGTGAAGGATGGCGCGCATGTCAAAAGCGGATGAGGTAATGACTCTCCAACGCGAGCGTCGCCAGCTCTTCGTCGTCAATTTCGCGAAATGAAACCGGTGCGCGCCCGATTTCGCGCAACCACGGCGCGCCGCGTTGCGCGCAGAGCACCCCGCTGGACTCCTCGACGAGCGGAAGGTAACGGCTGAAGTTGTGGCCGTCAGTCAGTTCATCGGGAAATTCGCTCAGCGCCAGGACCGCGGCGTCGCGGAGGTAAATCGTGACCGCCGCTTTCCTCCACGCGCCCACGCCCGCCGCGATGCGGACGGCTTCGGCCGGCCGCGGGCTCGTTCGCGGGTCGGTGGTGATGACGAAGAGAACGCCGGGGTTCATCACTTTGAATGTCGTGTGGCCCACCGCCGGTCAATTGAAGCTCACGAACCGGTCCGTGCTCGCGATTAAATCATTCAGGATAGTCAGGCCGCCAAACGCGGCTCGTTCACTCACCGGGATGTTGCGACGCTGGGCCCCGTACGCGCAGGCGAAGAGTTTCACACCGTCCGTTTTGAGCCGTTGCAGACGTGGGTCACCCAGGCCTTTCACCGCCTCGTCGATGCAGTACAGATAGACGTCCACGCCCTGGCCCAGCGCAGTTCCCGCCAGGCGGAGGCCGTGGTTGAAGTTGGGATGCTCGGGCGGCACGGAAATCAGCAGGCCGAGTTTTTTCCCGCGCAACGGCATGCCGCAGGGTAAGCAAGACGGAAGGGGGTGTCAAACCGCGGCGCGTTATTCTGACAGCACGGCTTGCACCAGATCGATCAGCGTTTTCGGACTGAACGGCTTTCGCAAAAAGCGGTCGGGTCGGGCAGGGTAAAATGCGACGGTGTCCTCCTGCACATTGCCGCTGTAAAGGATGGTCTTCAACGCGGGGTGTGCTTTTTTGCAGCGCAGAATCAATTCCCGCCCGGTCATTTGCGGCATTTGAAAATCAGTCAGCAGCAAGGTTGGCTTTGGATTCGCCTCGCTCAGCGTCTTAAAGGCCACCGTAGGGTCTTGGAAGAAAACGGTTTCGTAACCGCCCATCTTCAAAATGGCCTGGACGACATCGCCGACCATCGGTTCGTCGTCCACGACATAAAGCAGCGCGGTTGTTTTGGCGGTCGCTAAATCGCTTTCTGGTTTCGCCTGGCTCATCCCATCCAAGGGGATTCTCAGCCTAAAGCGGAGGAGCGTCAACTCATTCCTCAACACGCTTTACAGGTGGGGTGGTTACGGCCAGTTTCGCGTTGCGCACAGGCTCGCGCTCGACGTAGTCTCCGGTCGGTTGGTTCGCATCTTTTCTGAGGCTATGAAATCGGAAAAAAAGACAGCTCGCCGTCGCAAGGCTGTTTCTCAATCCGCCGAAGCATCGGCCGAAACCAAAACCGTCCGCCCTCGCGTTCGTCGCCTGCCCCGGACGGCCGCCGGGAAAAGCAGCCAACCTGTCGCTAAACTTAAATCAGAAGTAAAGCCCAAAAAAAGGCCGTCGAAGCGTAGCGCAACGGCAGCTAAATCCGCGGGCAGAAAACGACCGATCAAGGTGCCTCCCATACTACTCGAAGGCGACGAACCAACTGCGCCATCGGTGAGCGGTCCCGGACAACGCTATGCGCTCGGACCCACGCCGCCACCGGAACACGTCGGGGCAACGGTAGAATCGGGCGAGTTGCCCGAAGCGTACGGCACAAAAAAGCTGTTACTCGCCGCGCGCGACCCGCATTGGCTCTACGCCCATTGGGACCTGACCCGCGACCAGCTCCGGGAATACAACCGGCGCTCGGCTGATGGCCACCTCGTCGTGCGGGTTTTCGTCGATCACCTGGCTGATGAACCATTCACCGAAGTGCATGTTCATCCCGAATCACGCAACTGGTTCGTCCACGTCGGTCGCGGCGGGACCCGCTTTATCGCCGAATTAGGGTATTACGGGAAGACCAGTGGACGCTGGACGAGCGTCTCCGTTTCCGCGCCGACCCTCACTCCGCCGGACACGCTCTCCTCGGACACTTCCGTTCACTTTGCCACCATCCCCATCGAGGTGACGTTCGATCAACTCCTCGCCCCGGTGAAAAGCGCCGCCAGCGAAAACGTGCCGCTGGCCGAGGCCATCCAGC
>QHPA01000347.1 GCA_003218935.1 Verrucomicrobiota bacterium | reverse complement strand
AGCGGACAGCACGGCGTTGTAGAGGTCGCCCATCGTTTGAATCGGGCCGAAGAACATGCCGAGGTACAGGATGAACGCGGCGAACCCGCCGACGGTGATTTCGCGCTGCATGACGAGCGATCCGCCGTAGCCGAGGATGATCGCCGTGCCGAGTCCCGACACCAGACCGACAAACGGCAGGTAAGTGTGGAAAATTCGCGCGACCACCAGGAAACGGTCGAAATAGACGCCTTGAATGTGCTGGAAGCGCAGCAGGTTTTCCTCCTCCCGCGCGAACGCCTGGGCGACGCGCACGCCGGCGATGTTCTCCGCCATCGCGCCGGTGATACGCGAGGTCTGGACCCGCAACTCGCGATAGGCCTTCATGCCGTGTTTGTGAAAAAGCCCGGTGGCCACAGCCAGCGGCGGGATGACCACGCTGACGGCGAGACACAAGCGCCAGTCGTATCGCAACATAAGGATCACAACGCCGACCAACGTCAGCGCGCTGGCGAGCAATTGATTCGCGCCCCAGGTCAACACGCGGTCGAGCGAATCGATGTCCGTGTCGGCGCGGCTGATGATGCGGCCCTGGTGCGTTTTGTCGAAGTAGTTCAGCGACAGCCGTTGGATGTGCTCGAAAACGGCCAGCCGCAGGTCGTTCATCGCGCCCTGACCGACCGTGATGGCGCTCTTGACCTGCGCCGCGGAAAGGAACCATCCGAACAGCAGATTGCCAAGGTAAATGAGGCTCACGACGAGGATGCCACGGAAAGCGGCTTGCGCGCTGGAAAAGTTGGTGAGGTAACGGTCGATGCCGATTTGAATGAACTTCGGGCCGAGCAATTGCGAAATGGTGGCCAGCAGGGTGAACAGCAGGTTGAGCTGGACAGTGCGCGAGTACGGACGGACGTAGCTGAGCAGGCGCAGAAAGGTCGCCTTGCTCATCGGCTTCTGCGCGAACTCTTCTTCCAGTAAAATGTCGTCTTTTGCAGCCAAAGTTCGTTGTCAGTTGTCAGTCGTCAGTTGCGTACCGTGCTGGAGCTACTAACCTGAGCGAAATCAAAACGAGAAAGGACCTATGAAGAGCGCATTCGAAAGTCTGCGGGTATATCGACTCTCGGAAAAGCTGGCCGATGAAATCTGGGATCTGGTGATCGGGTGGGACATTTTCGCGCGAGACACTGTGGGACGCCAGTTGGTCCGCGCGGCTGACAGCGTGGGGGCGAACATCGCGGAAGGGACCGGACGCGGCAGTTATCAGGATAACCGACGCTTCGTCAGAACGGCGCGCGGGTCGCTCAAGGAAACACAACATTTTCTCCGACGCGCGTTCCGCCGCAAGCTCATCGAAGAACCGCAAGTGAAGCGGATCAAGCCGCTCATTGATGAACTCGCTCCGCGTCTTAATGCCTACTTGAAGTCCATCGGAACGCTGAAACCGAAAGGCGAATCCAAAGAACAAGGCGAATGCCCATAACAACGAACCACTGACCACTGACCAC
Organism: Verrucomicrobiota bacterium; assembly: GCA_003218935.1. Taxonomy (GTDB): domain Bacteria; phylum Verrucomicrobiota; class Verrucomicrobiia; order Limisphaerales; family AV2; genus AV2. Next base: position 4,412 of record QHPA01000347.1, on the reverse strand, counting down.
TGACGATTCATTTATTAATCTGCTGCTCAAAAATTTCGGAATAAAATCCTCCGCGCTTGATCAGTTCGTCGTGCGTGCCGCGTTCCACTACGCGGCCTTCTTTCAGCACCAGAATCAGATCGGCGTGTTGCACGGTCGAAAAACGGTGTGCAATGACGAACGTCGTGCGCCCGGCGCTTAACTGGCGCATGGCTTCCTGAATCAAGCGTTCCGTGCGCGAATCCACGCTCGCGGTGGCGTCGTCGAGAATCAGAATACGGGGGTTCATCAGAAAGGCGCGGGCGATGGCGAGGCGTTGCTTCTGTCCGCCGCTGAGTGTGACGCCGCGTTCGCCCACGACCGTGTCGTAGCCATCTTCGAGTTCCATAATGAACTCGTGCGCCTGCGCGGCGCGGGCGCATTTCTCGATTTCCTTTCGCGACGCATCGGGCCGGCCATAAGCAATGTTCTCCGCCACAATGGCGTTGAAAAGAAACGTCTCTTGAAAGATCACACTGACGCTGCGGCGGAGTTGTTCGAGCCTCAATTCGCGCACGTCCACGCTGTCCACGAGCACGCGGCCGCTGGAAACGTCGTAAAAGCGCGGGATCAGATTCACCAGCGTCGTTTTGCCGGAGCCGGTCGGGCCGACAATGGCTATGGTTTGGCCGGGTTTGGCTTCGAAGCTGAGGTCGGTGAGCGACGCTTTGCCATCATAGTACTTAAAACTGACGTGGTCGAACTCAACTCGGCCCCATAACAACCGATCCTCACCCTCTGCCCGGTCACCGGGTCCGGGCAGATCGCGCTTGCCGCTCTTAATCACCTGCGGTTCGTGGATGATTTCGAGAATGCGTTCGGCGCTGGCGCTGGCGTTTTGGATGATATTCGTGAATTGGCCGACCATGCCGACCCGATGGCCAATCGCCATCAAATAGAACACGACCTTCGCCAAATCGCCGATGGCCAGTTCGCCGCGAATGACCTGCCGGCCGCCGATCCACAGCGCGAGTGGCAATCCGAGGCCGAAAATGAATTGCGCGAACGGCACGCGCGCCGCCCAGTAGTTCACGGTGTCCAGCAACGTGCCGAGAAATACTTCCTTCTTGTCCCTGAACTTTTTGACCTGCGCCGACTCTTTGGCGAAAGCCTTGACGACGCGCACGCCGGCGATGTTTTCCTGAATGACCGTGGTCATCGCGCCGTGGAGGTCGTGCACTTTGCGCCATTGCGGTTGCAGTTTGCTCGCAAACAAGGCGATGAGCGCGATGGTGGGAACCAGGGTCAGCAGCGTCACCGCGCCCAACGCCGCGCTCGTCGCAAAGATGAGGATGGCCGTCGCCAAGAGAGCGACGACGATGTCGAAGCTCAAGAAGAGGCAGGCGAACAGAAAATCCTGGAGACGCCAGATGTCGGTGGTCGAACGGGAGATCAGTTCGCCGGTATTTGACTTGTCGTGGTAACGGAAGGCGAGCCGCTGGATGGCATCGTAGATGGCGGTGCGGATGTCGCCGAGCGTCCGCTGCACGAGACGATTTCGGATCGGGCCGAGGAGGATACCGTTGCCGGTGCGAACCAGGACAAGAGAGATGAACAGGAGAACATAGGCCTTCAGATCAAAGGTGGCGCCCCATTCGGCGTGCCAGCGCAGGTTGTTGATGGCGCTGCCGAGGATTTGCGGCAGCGCCATTTCAATCCCGATGTTAACCAGCAGCAGCGAGACCGACAGCGCCACCTGCGTCGGATACTTGCGCAAAAAGGCGAGGACGCCGAGCAGGTTGTCCGGCTTGACTCGAGGTTGTGCTGGTTCCGATTGCGTCATTCAAAGCGCGGACGCATCCGTCGTTTCACGGCGCGAGAGTTTTTCTCAAAGCCGGCCATTTGCCACCAAAATCTTTACCCGCCGCCCGCCCTCCCTTACACTGCGAGGGATGAATGCGTCGGAACCTACGGTGCGCCGGGCGACGGTGGATGATTTGAATGGGTTGAAGCAACTTTGGGAACGGGCGCGGCTTCAGGTGCTCGACCTGGAAAGGCGGCTGACGGAATTTCAACTGCTCGTCAGCAATGAAAGTGATCTGCTGGGCGCCATTGGACTGCACATTGAAGGCAAACAAGGCCAACTCCACAGCGAAGCGTTCACGCAACCGGAGCAGGAAGACCGGTTTCGCGCGCAGCTTTGGGAGCGACTCCAAATCGTCGCGCGGAATCACGGGCTGGTCCGCCTCTGGACGCAAGAGCGGTCTCCGTTCTGGCAGCAGGCTGGATTTGGCGGCGCATCGCCGGAGTTGCTGAAGAAGTTGCCGACCGGTTTCGGCGACGCCCAGGCGTATTGGCTGGCCCTGCAGCTCAAGGAGGAAAACCTCGCGGCGTTTTCGCTCGAACAGGAGTTTGAATTGTTCCAGGCGGCCCAAAAGGAGGAGTCCGAAAGGCTGAGGCGGCTCGGCCGTTCACTCAAAAACATCGTGATGGCTTTCGTGGGAATTATCCTGGCCATCGGTTTGTTCTTTCTCGCCAGGATGTTGCTTGGAAACCCCTCTTTTTTGACGCCCGGCGGACATTGAGCGGGCTGTCGGGCGGTCGCAACTTCAACTCGGCGCCTTTCCGATCCAGGCCGTTTTTTCAACAAACAGTTGCTCGGGCGCGTCACGTCCTTCATTGTGTCCGCGTATGGACTGGGCGTCGATTCATAGCTATCGGGCGCGGCTGGCGGCCAATTCCGTCGCGCGGGCGCTGGCTCTGTCGCTGGCGGTTCATTTGGTTTTGTTCGGCACGCTGGAGTTGAGTTATTTTTTGCACCTGCATCTGCCGGATTGGTTGAGGTCGGTCCTGGATCTTTCCAGACGAGTTGCTGAAGAACAACGGACTCCTCCTCGGACCGACCAGGAACCGCCGACGTTGACCTTCGTCGAAGTGGACCCGTCGCAAGCGACGGCCGAGCCGCCGAAGGACACTAAAAACTATTCCGCGTTCAACTCGATCGCCGCGAATCCCGAGGTTACGCTTGATTCTGGAAAGCCAAAAATCGAGGGCAAACAGGAACACGTGCCCAAGGTCATGGACACACTGCGTCCGGCGCCGCCCCGGCCCCTCACACCGCTGAAACCTGAGCCGGAGCCTTTCAAGCCGGAACCTGAACCCAGGCAGAAGCCCGGCGATCTCGCCCTGGCCAGGCCCGCCGACACAAAGCCGAAGGAAGAGGAGAAGCCGAAGCGCCCGCGCACAATCCTGGAAGCGCAGTTGCAGAAGGGACTGATTCCCGGCCCAAAAATGAAACAAGAGGGCGGCGTTAAACGACACGGAACGATTATTCCCGCCTTCGATGCCAAGAGGACTCCATTTGGCGACTATGACGCGGCCATCATCGCGGCGGTTTCAAAACGCTGGTACGACATTCTTGACTCGACCGCTACGCCCACGCGTCCAGGCAAGGTGGTGCTGGAGTTCCGCCTGCATTCCGACGGACGCGTCAGCGAACTGAAAGTGCTCGAATCCGACGTGGGTGACGCGCTGGCGTTGTATTGTCAGAAGGCCATTTCCGATCCCTCGCCTTATGCGCCCTGGCCGAACGAAATGCGGCGGATGATCGCCAAAGATCACCGGCTGATCACGTTTACCTTCTACTACGAGTTTTAGGCGAACCGAGTGAACGAAAAATCTCTTGGTGCGGATTCGCAGTCTGCGCTATGACGAAATCAAAAATTTATGTGGCAATTCCTTAAAGACGGCGGACCGGTCATGTTGTTGTTGGTGCCAACCTCCATTATCGGCCTGGCCTTCATCATCGAACGCGGCCTGGCGCTGCGCTGGAAGAAGATCATCCCGCCCGAAGTGGAAAAGGCGCTGGACCTCTGCCGCAGCAAAGAAGATCTGGGTATGCTGCACGGGATCTGCGGGCAACAACCGTCGGCCCTGAGCCGGCTGCTGCTGGTGGCGGTGGAACATCTGAATTGGCCCAAGGGCGAAAACGCGGACGCCATCCAAACCAGGGCGCGCCACGAAATCGCGCAGATGGAGCGGGGCATCGTCGTGCTGGAAATCGTGGTTGGCATCGCTCCGCTCCTGGGTCTGGTCGGCACGATCAACGGGCTGATCAGCCTGTTCAGCGGGCTGAGCCGCACGGGACTGGGCGACAACGCGATCGTCGCCCACGGCATCTCGATCGCGTTGAACACGACGTTAAGCGGCTTGTTGATCGCGATTCCGGCGTTGATCGCGTGGAGCTACTACAACAAGAAGGTGGAGACGCTGGCCATCGAGATGGAAACGTTGTGCGACGGATTTTTGCGGCGCTTTTATCTCCACGACGAGAAAGAGTGAGCCATGCAATTTACCATCCGCAAACGCCGCCAGCCGCCGACGATCATTATCATTTCGCTGATCGACATTCTGATCGTGCTGCTGATTTTCATGATGGTCACCACGACCTTCAA